>JAOAPO010000618.1 GCA_025462945.1 Bryobacterales bacterium | reverse complement strand
GCAATTTTCTGAGACGGACGTCTACTCGAACATGATTTTCGGCTTCCGCGTCTGGTATGTGTCGGCGGTTTACATCATCGCGATGGGTCTGCTCTGCCTCCACCTGCGGCACGGTGTGCAGAGCATGTTCCAGTCGCTTGGCTTCAACCATCCGAGACACACGCCGCGCATTCGCAACGCTTCTAACACGCTGGCGCTGCTCTACTTCGCCGGTTTCAGTGCCATTCCTCTTGCAGCCCTGACCGGAGTGCTGCGGCCGGTATTCGAAAGACTGTAGATGCAACTCGACTCCAAAATTCCAACAGGCCCGATCGAACAGGCGTGGGAACGCGCCAAGTTCGATATGAAGCTGGTGAACCCGGCGAATAAGCGTAAGTTCAACATCATCGTGGTGGGTTCCGGACTGGCAGGCGGATCGGCCGCGGCCTCGCTGGGCGAACTCGGTTACAACGTGAAGTGCTTCTGCTTCCAGGATTCACCCCGCCGCGCGCACTCCATCGCCGCGCAGGGTGGCATCAACGCCGCCAAGAACTACCAAAATGACGGCGACAGCATCTATCGCCTCTTCTACGATACGGTCAAGGGCGGCGACTTCCGCGCCCGCGAGTACAACGTCTATCGCCTCGCTCAGGTCAGCGTCAACATTATCGACCAGTGCGTCGCGCAGGGCGTTCCGTTTGCCCGTGAATACGGCGGCGCTCTCGCCAATCGCTCTTTCGGCGGCGCACAGGTCTCCCGAACGTTCTATGCCCGGGGGCAGACAGGTCAGCAGCTGCTTCTCGGCGCTTATCAGGCTTTGGAAGCGCAGGTCGATTCGGGCCGCGTGAAGATGATTACGCGGACCGAGATGCTCGATCTGGTGATCGTCAACGGCCGCGCCCGGGGCATCGTCACCCGTGACCTCGTCACCGGCAAGATCGAGACCCATGCGGCTGATGCCGTCGTGCTTGCAACCGGCGGATACGGCAACGTTTTCTATCTCTCGACGAACGCCAAGGGTTCAAACTGCACCGCGATCTGGCGCGCTCACAAGCGCGGTGCTGCCTTCGCGAACCCCTGCTTCACGCAGATCCACCCGACCTGCATCCCGGTCTCGGGCGAGTACCAGTCGAAGCTGACTTTGATGTCGGAATCGCTGCGCAACGATGGCCGCATCTGGGTTCCCAAACAGGCCGGCGATAAACGCTCGCCGCGGGACATTCCCGAAGCCGAGCGCGATTACTACCTCGAACGTCGCTACCCGAGCTTCGGCAACCTCGTTCCGCGCGACGTCGCATCCCGTGCCGCCAAGGCCGTCTGCGACGAAGGCCGCGGTGTCGGGGAAACCGGCCTCGGCGTCTACCTCGACTTCGCGGAATCGATCCAGCGCCTCGGCCGCCATGCCATCGAAGAGCGCTACGGCAACCTGTTCGAGATGTACAACCGCATCACCGGCGAAGATCCGTACACGGTACCGATGCGCATCTATCCCGCGATCCACTACACGATGGGCGGCCTTTGGGTGGATTACCAGTTGATGAGCACCATTCCCGGTATGTTCGTGCTGGGCGAAGCGAACTTCTCTGACCACGGCGCAAACCGCCTCGGTGCCAGCGCCCTGATGCAGGGTCTTTCAGACGGCTATTTCGTCATCCCGTACACGCTCGGCAACTATCTGGCCTCAACCAAGCTGGAAAAAGTGGACACCAGCGCGCCTGAGTTCGCTGCCGCTGTCGCCGAAGTGAATGATCGGGTGAGCCGGCTGCTCTCCATCAAGGGCAACCGGACGGTGGCTTCGTTCCATCGCGAACTGGGCAAGATCATCTGGGATTACTGCGGCATGGCGAGGAACGCCGAGGGCCTGACGAAAGCCATCGGCCGCGTTCAGGAGCTCCGCGAGGAGTTCTGGAAGAACTTGAATGTCCCCGGTTCGGGCGAAGATATGAACCAGCAACTGGAGGGCGCCGGCCGGGTGGCCGACTTCCTCGAACTGGGCGAACTGATGTGCCGCGACGCCCTGCAGCGCAAGGAAAGCTGCGGCGGCCACTTCCGCGAGGAATACCAGACCGAAGAGGGTGAAGCCCTGCGCGACGACGAGAATTACCAGTACGCGGCCGCCTGGGAGTATGCCGGCGAGAACGCCGAGCCGATCCTCCATAAAGAGCCTCTGGAATTCCACTACGTCCATCCCGCTCAGCGGAGTTACAAATGAGACTGACCCTGCACGTTTGGCGGCAGGCGAGCGCTTCCAAGCCTGGCCGCATGGAGCGCTACGACGCTCCCGACGTGAACGAGGACATGTCGTTCCTCGAAATGCTCGACGTGCTCAACGAAAAACTGATCGCCGAGCATAAGGAACCGATCGCGTTCGAGCACGACTGCCGTGAAGGTATCTGCGGCTCTTGCGGCTTCATGATCAACGGCATGGCGCATGGTCCGCAGCGCGGCACCACCGTTTGCCAGCTCCACATGCGGCATTTCAAAGACGGTGACGTGCTCTATCTGGAACCCTGGCGCGCCACGGCCTTCCCGGTACTGAAAGACCTCGTCGTCGATCGTGGGGCGTTTGACCGCATCGTTGCCTCTGGCGGTTATGTGAGCGTTCGTACCGGCAGCGCGCCGGACGGAAATGCGATCCCGGTGCCGAAAGAGAGTGCCGATCGCGCAATGGACGCAGCGGCCTGTATCGCCTGCGGCGCATGCGTGGCTGCCTGCCCGAATGCATCGGCAGCACTGTTCACCGGAGCTAAGATTTCGCACCTCTCCCACCTTCCGCAGGGACAGGCCGAACGCTCTCGACGGGCGCTCCGGATGGTGCGGCAGCTCTCCATTGAAGAGTTTGGAAGTTGCACAAACATCGGGGAATGCGAGGCGGCCTGCCCGAAGTCGATCCGACTGGAAGTGATCGCGACCATGAACCGTGACCACCTGAAAGCGTCCTTTGCGACGCGCGGCGAATCACAGTCGGCGGCAGGCGAGTGATCGCTGTTACCCATAGGCGGGTTTAGCCGTCATAATGGTGAAGTGTGAGCACGACGGAGGCGGATCTGTGGTCCGCACGCTGTAGTATGCTGGGTTTTCAATTTTCTCTTAGTAGAGGTAGCCGATTATGTCGCTTTTCAAGTCTCTAACACTCTCAGCTTTCGCGCTGGCACTGTTCTCAATCCCTGCCATGGCGCAGGTCACCGCCGTCGAAGGTATGGTCAAGGACGAAGCCGGTAAGCCCCTGCCAGGCGCCGTGATCACGTTCGACCGCACGGATATCAAAGGCAAGTACACGGTTAAATCGGACAAAAAGGGCCACTACGGCCACTACGGTCTCCCGATCGGAACCTACAACATCAGTGTTGCCGTCGATGGCAAGGAACGCGATAAGGCCACCAACTTTCGCACGGGCATGGGCGATCCCAAGACGCTGAACTTCGATCTGAAGCAGTCGCAGGATCAGGCACAGGCCCTCGCCGCAGCGGCAGCGACTGGCACGCTGAGTAAGGAGCAGGAACGCGGCATGTCGAAAGAGCAGAAGGAAGCCTTCGACAAAGCAGCCAAGGCTCGTGAAGCACAGCTCGCCAAAAACAAGGAACTGAACGAGGCTTACACGGCGGGCAAGAACGCCGTGGAGGCCAAGCAGTGGGATGTCGCGATCGAGAACCTCGAGAAGGCAAACACGATGGACGCCACCCAGGGTGCCATCTGGAGCGTGCTGGCTGAAGCTTATGTCGGCAAGGCCCAGGCCACACCGCCGGAGGCCGCTGCCCTCTACGAGAAGGGTTTCGCCGCGTTCGCGAAGGCCATCGAAATCGCGCCTGACGCCGGTCTCTACAACAATTACGCCCTCGCGCTCGCCAAGAACAAGAAGATCGACGACGCCAAGGCGAACCTCGCCAAAGCGGCTGAACTTGACCCTCCCGGCGCCGGTAAGTACTACTACAACCTCGGCGCGCTGCTGGTGAACAGCGGTCAAAACGACGCTGCGACGGATACCTTCAAGAAGGCCATCGATCTGGATCCGGCCTACGCCGACGCGCAGTATCAGTACGGTGTTGCCCTCGCGGGCCGCGCGACGACTGACGCCACGGGCAAAGTGATTCCGCCCCCCGGTGCCATTGACGCTCTGCAGAAGTACCTCCAGCTGAAGCCGGATGGAAGCTATGCGCAGCAGGCCAAGGAAATGATCGCGGCTCTCGGCGGCACGGTGAGCACCACGTTCACTAACCCCAACGCTCCCCAACCTAAGGGTAAAAAGAAGTAAGCAGGTCGGAGCGCCTTGAGCGTTCCATTGAATGTTTCAACTCATTCGCACACTCATCCTCCTTCTGATCGTCGTACTGGTGATCAGAAGGATCGCAAAAATCGGATTGAGTCTTTGGGCGGGCTTCGCAGCGGCGAAGACCCGCCCTTCTGCTTCTTCCGAACAGGCAGACATCGGTTCGCAACCAAACGCGATGTCACTGGTGCTGGACCCTGTCTGCGGGACCTATGTCGGAATCGACGCCTCACTGAAACGGATCGTGAACGGCAAGGTCATCCACTTTTGCTCGCCTGAGTGTCGCGATCAGTACGCCGCTTAGAAAGGAAACGTCTATGAATCCCCCACCATCCGGATGGCCCCGACTCTCCATCAGTGTCTTCTACGACGACCCCGGCAAGGCGATCGACTGGCTTTGTGACGCCTTCGGATTCGAGACACGTCTCCGCGTCGAAGACGACGATGGACGGATCATGCACAGCGAGCTTGTCTATGGTGAGGCTGTCGTCATGGTCGGCCAAAGCGGGATCAATCCGAGACGGCCGCACTTCCCGCCCACGGCAAGTCCCCAGTCCCTCGGAGGACAAACGACTCAGGCGGCGTTCCTCCACGTTGACGACGTCGACGCCCACTGCGAGCGCGCGCGAGTTGCGGGTGCCAGGATTCTGGACGAACCCACCAATCATGACTACGGCGCCGACTACTGGATCGACCGGACCTATGGGGCTCTCGACCCCGAGGGCCACGTCTGGTGGTTCTCCCAGCGCATCCGGTGATGGCACGGCAGACCCTGATTCTTGATGCCGACGATACGCTCTGGCAGAACAATGTGTACTTCGAGAACGCGTTCGAAGAGTTCTGCGAATTCCTCGGCCACTCCTCACTCACGCCGGACGAGATTCGCGACATTCTGGACGAAATCGAGATCGTCAACAATGCCATCCACGGCTATGGCGCGGTCAACTTCGGGCGTAACCTGAGCCAGTGCTACCTTCGGCTCGCCGAGCGCGCCGTGGAGGAGCATGACCTGGCTCGCGTGACCGCGATGGCCCACCAGATCCTGCTGCATGAAATCGACCCGATGCCTGGCGTCCCAGAAACACTTCCTTTCCTCGCCGAGCGCCACGACTTGCTTCTCTGCACCAAAGGTGATGTTGCCGAACAGACGCGCAAGATCGATGTGAGCGGCCTGCGTCCGTTCTTCCGCGAGTGCATCATCGTGAAAGAAAAGAACCGCGACACGTATCTGCAACTTGCGGCGGAGCGCGGCCTCGATCCGGACCGTACCTGGATGATCGGCAACAGCCCCAAGTCGGACGTCAACCCGTCGCTGGCGGCGGGTCTGCGGGCCGTCCTCGTGCCCCACGAGCGTACCTGGACTTTGGAACGGGAGGACATTCGCGATCCGCACGGTCGTCTTCTTGTGGCCTGTGGCTTCGCTGATCTTCTCCGGATTTTCGGACCCGGGGCGAGATAATCGATTCATGCCTGCCATCACCTGGGACTCGACCGAAGACATCGCGATCGCGCTGTACGAGGCACACCCGGATACCGATCCTCTAACTGTTCGCTTCACAGACCTGCACAAGTGGGTGACCGAGTTGCCCGACTTCAAAGACGATCCCGCCAAGTCGAACGAGGGTAAGCTGGAAGCGATTCAGATGGCCTGGCACGAGGAGTATCAGGACAACCAGTAGCCATGCTGCGACGCGAATTCATTGGGGCCAGCGCGGCGGCAGCAATCCCGTTGCGCCCCGTTGAACCGCCGCGCAGCTGCATCGTCATCGTCATGTCCGGCGGGGCCTCGCAGCTCGACACCTTCGATCCAAAGCCCGATGCGCCCTCTGACGTCCGGGGGCCTTTCGGGGCAATACGGACCAACGCGCCAGAGATCCGGATTACTGAGATCTTCCCCAGGCTCGCGAAACAGGCGCACCGCTTTTCACTGCTGCGGTCCATGTATCATCCCGGTGAGCTTCTTCACGACGAAGCGCTGGACCTGGCCCTGGGTGGAACATTCTGCCCCGAAAGGCTCACGGCTCAGGGCCACGACAAAGACCGCGCGCGCTACGGCCACACGGCATTCGGCGACCAATGCCTCGCTGCGAGGCAACGCATTGAATCCGGCCCGGCCACCACCACCCTGAACATGTTCGAAACCGTGTTCGGAACCCCCAGCTGGGACAATCACGGCTACCAGCCATTCAGCACGATGGCAACGTACCGCGACCATCTGGGACCCGTCTTCGACATGGCCGCCAGCGCGCTGATTGCCGATCTCGCCGACCGTGGCCTGCTGGAGACAACGCTGCTGGTGGCGCTCACCGAATTTGGACGAACGCCGAAGATCAACCCACAGGGCGGCCGCGACCACTGGCCCGGCTGCTGGACCACGCTCCTGGCCGGCGGCGGCATCGAAGGCGGTCAAATCCTTGGCAACTCCGATAAAACGGCAACGGAGCCGCGGGATAACCCCACGACTCCGTCGATGCTGCTCGAACTGATTTCCCGAACGACTACTTCACGAATACGAAGCTAACCGGCGCGCCGAGTGTAACGGGTTCACCTGCCATGGACAGCTTGCCCGTGGCCTTATCCACCTTGTGCAGCGTGAACGTGTTGGTGTCCTGGTTGCCTGCCACAAGGAAGTTGCCCGTGGGGTCGAGGGTAAAGCCGCGGGGTGTCTTGCCGCCCGTGGCTTCATTCTGCACCAGCGACAGCGCCGCCGTTTTCGGATCCACCGCAAGGACGGCGATGGAGTTGTGGCCGCGATTCGAAGCGTAGACGAAATGGCCGTCCTCGGAAATCTGGATCTCGGCGCCGGAACTCACACCCTTGAAATCAGCCGGAAGAGTGGAAACCTGCGCGAGTTCTTTCAGCGTGCCCTTGTCGGCGTCGAAGGCCATGGTGGAGACGGACGAGCCCATCTCGTTCAGAACGTATACGTGCTTCTGATCGGGCGCGACCACAAGATGCCGGGGACCGGAACCGGGCTTCACCGTACCCGCCGAAGGCTCGTTCGGCGTGATCTTGCCGGCAGCCGCATCCAGCTTATAAACCAGAACTTTGTCCGCGCCAAGATCGGCGCCCAGCGCGAACTTGTTGTTCTTCGGAATGACCATCATGTGGCCGTGAGATTGGTCCTGCCGCTCCTTATTGACGCTGTGACCCTTCTCCTGAATGAACGACGTCGCCGGGCTGAGTTTGCCGTCGGCCTGTACCTGGAATGACGCGAAACTGCCGCCGAAATAGTTAGCCACAAGCAAGGTCTTGCCCGTCGCATCCAGCGTCAGATGGCACGGACCGGCGCCACCTGAGGAGACCTGATTGAGCAGCTTCAGCTTGCCCGTAGCTTTGTCGATGGAGTAGGCAGACACCGCGCCCGCC
The DNA here is from genome assembly GCA_025462945.1 of Bryobacterales bacterium. Taxonomy (GTDB): domain Bacteria; phylum Acidobacteriota; class Terriglobia; order Bryobacterales; family Bryobacteraceae; genus BOG-234. The sequence continues at coordinate 13,552 of JAOAPO010000618.1, read as the reverse complement.
GACTTGCCGCCGAAGTCGATCACTTCGTTGACGGCGTAAAGAAAGTTACCGTTCGGGTGTACGGCCAGAAAGCTGGGGTTTGTACCCGGGGCCACCAAACCGAGCGGGGCAAACTTCGACGTCTTCCCATCGAAGCGGAAAGCGTAGATCCCCTCAGAGGTACTTTGGGGCTTGGTATACGTGCCAACGTACATCAGTTGCGCGGAAAGGAGAGGCGCGAAGGCCAGTGTGGAGAGAAGTCTCATTGCCCTAGTAATGTATCAGGTTAGGCAATCCTGAGCGTCGCCGGGCACTGGCCAGCACAGCCGTCCGGGGTAAGACTGGTGGCGAACGGTTGGCGAAGACGGTGGCGAATCCGATCACCAGAATTTACGCACCAAAAGCCCTTTTTACGCGTATCTGGAAGTAACCCGAATCGCGATGCTGACTGTCCCGGGCCTCCCCTTCCTGAGACGCGAAAAGTCAGCCGCGAAACAGCGCGGTTCCCCCTTGAGCCGCGCTGCCCCCCCTTTTCTGAGGAACCCGGCCAGATTCAATAACGTGCGCCGGGTTCCTCATTTTCTTTCGGCGATGTAAGGCACTCGTGCTTCTTTCACTAACCGCCACAGCGGGGTGCAGTCTAACCTGACAGCCGGATGGATGGAATTGAAGCGATCGGTAGCCGCAGTGAGTTTCATGCTCTTGTCGAGCGGCATGCCCGTCCTCTGTACCGGCTTGCCTACCGCATGACGGGCAACGAGACGGACGCCGAAGATCTGGTTCAGGAAACGTTCATGAAAGCCTGGAAACAGCGGGCGAGGTTCGACGGACGAGCATCGCTCGGAACGTGGCTCCACCGGATCTGTGCAAACTGCTCGCTCGATCTGCTGCGTGCACGAAAGCGGCGGCAGGAAGCGAACGGTGATGACGCGGACGATCCGATGGGCCGGGCAGCGACCGAGGCGCCGTCGCCGGAACGCCTGACGTTGAGCGACGAGGTCTCGGGAATTTTAAGTTCCGCACTCGCGGAGTTGACCAGCCTTGAGCGGACCGCTTTCGTGATGCGGCACTACGACGGTGTGGGGATCGAAGAGATCGCGACGACGCTGGGCGTCCAGTCGGGAGCTGCCAAGCACAGCGTTTTCCGGGCGGTTCAGAAGCTGCGGCGGGCGCTGGAGCCAGTAGCTGGTTTTAACAAGAGCACAAGGGTGAAAGTATGAGCCATATTTCTGAAGAGGATCTGATACTGCTCTATTACGGTGAACCCGACGCGCCGGAAGGCGCTCGTGAACATTTGCTGGATTGCCAGCAGTGCGCAGCCGAAGCGGAGGTGTTGCGCGGTGCCTTCGTACTCTGCGATGCGGCGGTAGTGCCTGAAGCGGCGGCCGATCTCGGCGCAAGAATCTGGACACGGCTGGAACCGCGGTTGGCGGACGGCAAGACCTGGCGCCCGTGGAAACTCTGGTTCGTGCCCGCGTTCGGCGTGGCTGCAGCCGTTGCAGCGGTCTTGCTGGTTCATCAAACCAGCGGCAGAAAGCCCACTCCACAGCCGGCTGCCTTCTCAGATGCCGCGAGAAACCGGATTCTCGCGATGTCACTGGCAGATCATCTGGACCGTTCCCGAATGCTGCTGACGGAACTGGAGAACTCGGGCAATGTCAACGCGGCCGAACTGGAACCGCTACGTCATCGGGCGCAGGAACTGGTCAGCGAAAGCCGCCTGATGCGCCAGTGGATCGAACAGGGCCAGCCGCGCGGCACCCTGGCCGTAGTGGACCAGGTGGAAAGAGTTTTGACCGAGGCGGCGAACGCCGAGGGGCGTCCCGAGGAACTCCGCGATCTTCGTGAACAGATCGACGATTCTTTGCTGTTCAAAGTACGGGTTGTAGAAGCCAATTTACGCACCGAGGGGAAATGATCATGAAGAAGTGGAAACACAGTTTATTGACGTCCGCGCTCGCGGCTCCGGCCTTCGCTCAGCAGGACGCGGACGTTGCCATCGCGATCGAGAAGGCTCGCAGTGCCATCGAGCAAACGAGACAGAGCCTGACTATTGATAAGTTCGCCACGGATAAGTTCGCTGCCGAGGGGGCGGCACTGCAGGCGGCACAGGCGAAACTGGCCCAGGTCGACATCCAGGCGCTCGCCGAAAGACAGCTTGAAATGCAGGTGCTGAAGGATCGGATAGAAAACGTCGGTCCACTGGCGCCGTTGCACCCCGAGAGGGTGCCGGGCAACTTTGCGCTGGCTCCGGCACTGGCACTCCCGCCCGGCGCCGTCTTTCAGGTTCGGTCCGGCAATGGCTCTTACGACGGCGGCACAAGAGCTCTCGACGATCACCGTTACGAAGACGCGATTCGCCAGTTCGATGCGGTGATCAACACTCGCAGCACGCGCGCGGACGGGGCCCTGTACTGGAAAGGCTATGCGCTCGACAAGGCGGGGCGGAAGGACGAAGCCGTTGCCGCTATCGCTAAACTCCGGCAGGATTATCCGCAGAGCCGGTGGCTGAACGATGCGCAAGCTTTGGAATCGGCTCTAAAGCAGGGGTCGGGGCAGCCAGCCTCCGCAGCGGCCGAGACGAACGAAGACCTCAAGCTGATGGCGATCAACAGCCTGATGAGCGGCGACCCGGAGCGAGCTGTTCCACTGCTCGAAGGTGTCCTCAAAGGCAACAGCGCACCTCGTGTGAAGGAACGCGCTCTGTTCGTACTGACCCAGAGCAAAGCACCTCGCGCTACACAACTCCTCAGCGAGTACGCCAAAGGTGCGGGCAATCCCGACATGCAGCTGAGGGCAATCCGCTATCTCGGCATGTCCGCAACGCCGGACTCGCAGCAGCAGCTGGTGAGCATCTACAGTTCGTCAAACGACAGCGGCACGAAGCGCGAGATTATCCGTTCGCTGATGATGTCGAAGGGAACGGATCAGGTCTTCAACCTTGCGAAGAATGAGAAGGACCCGGAGCTTCGGATCGAAGCGATCCGGCAGCTTGGCGGTATGCGGGCAACGCCACAGCTGATGCAGCTCTACGCTTCAGAAAGCTCGACTGATAACAAAGTGTCGATCGTGCGCAGCCTGATGAGCGCCGGCGCCGGCGACAAGATCCTTGAGCTGGCGAAGAACGAGAAAGATCCTCGGGTTCGCACCGAAGCCCTTCGCAGCCTTGCGCACACGAACTCGGTGCCGTCAGACGCCCTGATGCAGCTCTACGCTTCGGAGACGGATCTGAAGAACCGCCGGGAACTGGTGAACGGTCTGGCGAGCCGCGGCGAGGTGAAGACGCTGGTGGAACTGGCCCGCAAGGAAAGCGATCCGGCCACGAAGAAGATGATCGTGGAACGGATTTCGACCTCGCACTCGAAAGAAGCCACCGACTACATGATGGAGTTACTCAAATGAAGACGGCGACTCTGTCCCTGATGCTGGGCGCCTGCCTTTGGGCGCAGCAGCCTCAGATTGAGAACGCACGGCTGGAGTCGCATAACTTCACCGGGACGTTGGAAGCGCAGCTTTCTCAGCTTGGCAGCGGGCCTTTCTGGGCCGGGTACGCGCAGAAGATGATCGCGGGGAACCATGGAGACGGTTGTTGGACCAACAGCGACAACGGGGGCGGACGTTCACCGAACGCTCCCGTCAGGCTCGAAGGCCAGACCGTAATGGTGGTTCTGGTCCGAGTGGAGGCAGGCCAGATCGACAAGCTCCAGACCACGTCCCCCGACTGTCGTCTGGATGGCGGCGGGTTGCCGTTCCACTGGTTCAACAATGTTCCGGCTGCGGCGAGTGTCGCGTGGCTAAAGTCGCAGGTGTTGAGTGAGAAGGGTGATCGCACCATCTACCCTCTGGCGATGCACCCCGGCCCTGAAGCCGACCGTGCGCTCGACGAGTTAACGGCTGCCACGCAACCGGAGAAGATCCGCGAGCGAACCGCGTTTTGGCTTGGAAACACCAGAGGCCAGCACGGCATCGATTCCTTGAAGCGAATGTTAGCCAGCGATCCGAGCGTGAAGGTGCGAGAGCAGGTTGTTTTCGCGCTGTCTAACAGCAGGCAACCCGCTGGCATGGCGGTTGTTTTCGAAGCGGCTAAGAACGACAAGACCCCTCAGATTCGCAGTAAGGCTCTGTTCTGGATCGCTCAGAAAGCGGCGGCGCGCGAAGCGCAGCAGGTGATTGGGAAGGCCATTGCGGATGACCCTGACCGTGGCGTGAAGGAGCAGGCTGTATTCGCCCTGAAGAATTTGCCCGATGACCAGGGCGTTCCGATGCTGATCGACGTGGCGAAGTCAAATCCCGATCCGGCGGTCCGGAAGAAGGCAATGTTCTGGCTGGGGCAGTCTAAAGATGCGCGTGCTTTGGATTTCTTCGCGTCGGTGCTGAAGCAGTAGGGCCGTGGCGCACTAGACCGCGGCGGTATTCGACACCAGGGTTTTGCCTTCGTCGACCAAAGCCTTCGCGCTTACCCGAAGCCCGCCCAGTCCGCGCAGGTTGAAGAACGAACCCAGCGGGATCATCGTTTCCGTCCAGCCGCCCGGCTCCAGTCTGGCTTCGATCCGTTCCGTCCGTCTCGATGGCTGCAGCGCGGTTTTCCCGAACGGCGCCATCGGGATTTCTCTTCCCGCGCCGTCTCGCAACTCCAGTGAATAGAAGTGCAGCCAACCGGGTACCGTGATTCTCCTGGGCGAGGTCCCCGCATTTCGAAGCACCACCGAAAGCGAAGGCAAGTCACCCTTGTCGCGGCCCGGAACCGTCTCCACGGAAAGCATCCAGTCGCCCTGTCGGGGACCCCATTCCCGCGTGGCGAAGTCGATCACCTTGGGCGGGTCGTCGCGGACCGCGAGGCCCATCTTGGCGAGGAAATCGACGAAGCGGCGCAGCACCTATTGCCACATCTCCTGAAGAACGCGGCCGACGCTGCCGCTGGGTTCCTGCACGCCAACAATGGCGGAAACTGTAGGTGCGATGTCATTTACGGCGACACGCTGGAAGTAATGCCCTGCCTTGATCCCTGTCCCCATGAAGACGACCGGCACGTGTGTGTCGTAGTTGAACGGCGACCCGTGAGAAGTCCCCGTTGCCTCGGTCGCGGTGCTGAACAGGTAAAAGGGATCCTGAATGATGGTGAGATCGGGTGACCGTCCGTAGAAAAATCCGTTCTGCACCCCCGTGGCGACGGGACCGCCGGGCATGGGGCCATTCAGCAGCTGCTGAGACGTGAAAACGTTGAACACGTGCGGCTGCCGGCGTGCGATTGCTGCGGCCGTGCGCTGTACGTCGGCTTCGTCCAGCTTCTTCGACGCGATCAGTTCGAGGTTGAAATAGGGCTGCCAGCCTTCCCGGCCGACGATCCACTTCCCTGCCCCGTACTTCGCGGTGAGACCTTCTTCCAGCGCCTGACTGAGGGCCGCCGTAATGTTGCGGCCACCTGGCATCTTGCGCGCCGCGCTCTCTTCCGGCACGGGCGATACGCCGTGATCGGCTGTCAGGAACACGACGACGTTGGCCATGCCGACGCTCTTTTCCACGGCGTCGAACAACTTCCCGATTACACGATCGGTGCGCAGCGTGATGTCATGAACCTCGGGTGAATCGGGACCCATCGCGTGGCCGACGTAGTCATTCGAGGAAAAGCTGACAGAGAGGATATCGGTGCCGTTGTGCTGGCCCATTTTCTCCGCCAGTAAGGCCTGCTCCGCGAAGTCTTCGATCATCTCGTTGCCCCAGGGACTGGCTTCCAGAGACCTGCACTTCGGAATATCACCCTTCGCGGCAGCCATGTTGCAGAACGGCTTCGCGCCCGGCTTCGAGATCAGCGGCATCCAGTCGGCAGTCTCGGCCTTTGCGGCAGGTTTACCTTCGTTGATCTTGTCGACCCAGGCGGGCATCGCGTCTTTGTAATAAGTGCTGGTCACCCAGTGCCCCGATTTGTTGTCGAACCAGTAGGCGCCATCGGCCATGTGACCGACCGGAAGGATCGCCGAACGGTCTTTGATAGAGACCCCGATGACCCTGGACTCCTGGCCGCTCATCTTGATCTCATCGCCGACCGTGCTCACGAGAAGACGGCGGGGCGACGACCCGTCCGTGGCAACCGAAGTACCAAGGAGTTTCGTTTTTGAATCGGTCACGCTGGTGACATTCTTGCCGAGAGCGCGATCGTACCATTCATTCGCCACGATGCCGCTCATCATCGGCGTGGCACCGCTGAGAATCGTGGAATGGCCGACCGCCGTCACGGTCGGGACGTGAATGTAGTGCGCGTCGTCAAACACGGCGCCCTGGTCCAGCAGCCGCTTCAGGCCCGCGGTGTACTCCGACCGAAAGCGCAGCAGATAGTCGTAGCGGAACTGGTCGACGGTAATTGCCAGAACGAGCTTCGGTTTCCGGGGAGGAGGGAGCGGCGGCGCGGCGGAAGCAAAAGCCGAGAGGATGATGGTGCTCAGGACGAGGCGACGTTTCATGGGGATTCGTACTCTATTATGCCGCTGCGTCCCGTGCAGCGAATGCCTGGAGTTCTTTGGCGCTAAGCCCAACTAAAGACAGGCCCCAATCGCGTTCGAACTTCGATATACTCGTGACGGTATTAATATACTCGCTGACTGTAACATCCCCTGCCGTCGACGCGTCTTTTTAGGAGACCAATGAACCGGAAAATGCAAGCGCTTGCGATCACTGTGGCTGTCGCCGCCGCTACTCTGACTGTCGCAGCGCCCCCTGCAACGCCCCCGAAAGCGGCTCCCGTCGATGCCGCCGGGTTTGCACGTGACGTCGCGCCCATCCTCAAAAACAACTGCTCTGGCTGCCACAACGCGTCCATGATGTCGGGCGGCGTGAACCTGCTGCCGTACTCCGATGCCACTACGCTGCATGAAGATCGGGCTGCCTGGAACACCATCGTCCAGAAAATCGAATCGGGCGAAATGCCGCCCAAAGGCATGCCGCGGCCGGCGCAGGACAAGGTGAACGCGTTGGTTGCGTTCGTCAGAGGTGAGTTCACGAAGGCCGATGCGGCCGTGAAACCAGATCCGGGCCGAGTCACCGCCCGCCGGCTCAACCGCAACGAATACCGCAACACCGTCAAAGACCTGCTGGCCGTTGACTTCCGCGCCGACAAAGATTTCCCGACCGACGACTCCGGCTACGGGTTCGATAACATCGGCGACATTCTGACTGTTTCGCCCGTGCTGATGGAGAAGTACCTGAACGCGGCCGAATCGATCGCTTCACGCGCTCTGGGTGCCGATCCCCTGCCGAAGAAGCCCATCGAAATCACCTACGAACTCAAACAGCGCAATATCCGCCGTCTCGATTTTTCGACTGTGGAAGCTTCGCACCGAGTCGACTTCGACGGTGAGTACACGGTTCGCTTCGGTTTCCCCGGCGAGCGCCCCGCGAACTCAAAGGCTGTGAAGATGGCGTTTTTCATGGACGGTCAGCTGCTGAACACGATTGACGTCGAAACCAAGCCTTCCGGCCTGGTCTACTTCAATCCGTTCTCGGACGCCGAGTTCAAGGCCTACCTGCCCGAAGGCGACCATGTTTTCCGCGCTCAGTTCCTGAACGACGATTTCGTCAAGACGCTGACCGAGAAAGACGCTTACAGCGACAAGAAGAACAAGTTCATCGGTTCGATCACGTTCGTGGGACCTTATCCCTCCAAGGTGGAAAAGGCGAGCCGCAAAAAGGTTCTGATCTGTGATGTGAAGACCGGACAGGCCTGTGTCGAGAAGATCGTGGCCAACCTAGCCCGCCATGCTTATCGTCGTCCCGTGAAGCCCACCGAAGTTGCGGCGCTGATGAAGTTTGTCGCGATGGCCAAGGGGCAGGGCCAGTCGACCGAACAGGGCATCCAGTTGGCTTTAGAAGCGATGCTGGTCTCGCCCGAGTTCCTGTTCCGCATCGAGCGCGACCCGAACCCGACCGACGCGACGAAGGTGCACAAGCTCACCGATATCGAACTGGCGTCGCGCCTGAGCTACTTCCTGTGGAGTTCGATGCCTGATGACGAACTGCTGCAGATGGCTGAAGCCGGCAAGCTCAGCGTGCCCGCGACGCTCGACGCGCAGGTGAAGCGCATGATGACGGATCCACACGCTGCCGCCTTCGCTGATAACTTCGCGGGCCAGTGGCTGGAGATCCGGAATCTGGATTCCATCAAGCCCGATGCGGACAAGTTCCCGCTCTGGACACCGGAAATCAAAGACGCCATGCGCCAGGAGACGAGCCTCTTCTTCCAGCATGTGCTTTCTGAGAACAAACCGATTTCGGACTTCCTGAACGCGCGCTATACCTTCCTGAACGAGCCGCTGGCCAAGTTCTACGGCATCGATTCTGTGAAGGGCCCGGACATGCGTAAGGTAGAACTGACGACCGAAGAGCGCGGCGGTATTCTCTCGCACGGCAGCGTTCTGGCGGTCTCCAGCTACCCCAGTCGCACGTCGCCGACGATCCGCGGCAAGTACGTCCTCAACAACATTCTGGGCACTCCGCCCCCGCCGCCGCCACCGGACGTTCCGGCTCTGGATGACAAGAAGGTCGGCAGCGAAGTTTCCCTTCGCGTGCAGCTCGAAGCGCACAGGAACAATCCGGTTTGCGCTTCCTGCCACAACCGTATGGACGTGCTCGGCTTCGGTCTCGAGAACTATGACGCGATCGGCAAGTGGCGTACGATGGACGGCAAGTTCCCGATCGATGTGGGCGGCACGATGCCGAACGGCAAGAGCTTCAAGACGGCCGCCGAAATGCGAGCGATCCTGATGGAGAGTCTGCCCACTGTGTCGCGCAGCCTGATCGAAAAGATCATGACCTACGCCCTCGGCCGTGGCATGCAAAATTTTGATAATCGCACCATTGACGAGATCAATCGCAAGGTGCAGGCGGATGGCTATAAATTCCAGACGCTGATTTACGAAGTGGTCCGCAGCTTGCCCTTCCAGGCACGTCGCGGCGAGATGGTAACTTTGAATACGAACACGAAGACGAAGGAGATTGCTGCGAAATGATCACACGCAAAGCCCTGCCAAGAAGAGCTTTCCTACGAGGAGTCGGTACCGCGGCGATAGGCCTGCCGTTCCTCGAAGCAATGGCGCCGGCCATGACGCCGGCCACGAAAGCGCCTGTTCGTATGGCCTTCTTCTACGTGCCGAACGGCATGATGATGGACAGCTGGAACCCGACCTATGAAGGCGCGCTCCAGGAACTGCCCCGCACGCTGAAGCCTCTGGAACCCTACAAGAGCGAGATCACCCACATCGGCAACCTGACCCACAACACGGGTCGGGCGCTGCTCGATGGTGCCGGCGATCACGGCCGCTGCTCGGGTTCGTACCTGACCGGTATTCAGGTGAAGAAGTCGCTGGTGGAGATCAAGAGCGGCGTTTCGTTCGACCAGATCGTCGCGAATCGTATCGGCAAGGAAACACGGTTCCCGTCTTTGGAACTCGGCATGGAAGACGCGCGCCAGGCTGGCGATTGCGATTCCGGCTACTCCTGCGCTTACACGAACAACCTGGCATGGCGCAGTGAATCACAGCCGCTGCCGCCCGTGCTCGACCCGCGCGCTCTGTTCGAACGCATGTTCGGATCCGGCCTGCCCATGACGCCGGAAGAGAAGGTGCGTCAGGCAAAGTATCGCCGCAGCATCCTCGATTTCGTTTCCGGCGACACCCACAAGCTCCAGGCAACGCTGGGACCGACGGATCGCCGTAAGCTCGACGAGTATCTCTCGTCGATCCGCGAAGTAGAGCGCCAGATCGAGCGCGCCGAGAAAGACAACACGCAGATCGATCCGAAGATGGACAAGCCGTATGGTGTCCCTGCCGATTTCGCTGAGCACTTCAAGATGATGTCGAACATGATGGCCATCGCATTCCAGGCCGATCAGACCCGCATCATCACTTTCCTGATGACTCGCGAAGGTTCCTCGCGCCCGTACCGTGAACTCGGTATCCCTGACGGTCACCACCCCCTCACGCACCACCGCAATCAGGCAGAACTGATGGAGAAGGTCCGCGTGATCAACCAGTATCACGTGCAGCAGTTCGCCGGATTCGTCGAGAAGATGAAGAATACGCAGGAGGGCGACGGTACGCTGCTCGACAACTGCATGCTGGTCTACGGTGCCGGTCTTTCCGACCCCAACGCTCACCTGCACGAAGATCTGCCGACGATCATTGTTGGCAGAGGCGGCAACTATATCAAGCCCGGCCGCCGCGTGATCGCTCGCCGCGAAACCCCGATGTGCAACCTGTTCATCACGATGATGGACCGCATGGGAGTTCCGGTGGAAGAGTTCGGCGATTCGAACGGCCGTCTGGGTGGTCTCGACCTGCCCGGCGTGGATCTGGCCTAAACACATATGCAGTTTGGAAGAGGGAAGCCCGCAAACGGGGCGTTTTTCGACAGCGACTTTCTGTCCGTGGACAGTCTGCTCGCTGTCGCTCTGCTGCATGGTTTGCAGCAGAAAAGTGAGTGCCGGGTCGCCATTGTGACGGTGAGCCGGCCGAACCTGAAAGTCGCAGCTTACATTGACGTGGTGGAACGCTTCTATCGCGGACCGGCTGCGGTGTTCGCCCAGGTTCCCCCTACGGGCATGAACACGACGGGCGAGGAGGGGCCGACTTCGCCCGCGTTTATCGCACCTTTGGAAAAAACGAAGCCAGATGGAACGCCGCTTTTCAAGAGCCAGGTGAAGCGCGTTCTTGATACCGGCGACCCCAGCACTCTGGTTCGTAACTACCTGCAGGCTCAGTACGAAAAGGGCAGTTATTTCATACTGGCCGGCAGGGCAAGCAACCTCGCGATGGCTTTGAATTTTCGCGGCGTGAAAGAGCTGCTGGCTGAGCGTTCGACGCATTTGGTGATCGCCGAAAGCGCAGGCTTCTTCGCCGATCTTCCGTCGGCCCGCAAGGTACTGGCTGACTGGCCGACACCGATCATCTTCTGTCCGGATGAGATCGGGAAGGCGATTCCCTTCCCCGGTTCGACGATCACGAAAGAGTTCCCGGCCAACACGCCAAACCATCCCGTTGCCGAAGCTTATGCCGCCTGGAAGCCGATGCCCTACGATGCGCCCGCAACGGCTGTAGCGGCTGCGCTCCACGCCGTCCGCCAGAAGGAAGCCTACTTCAAAGTTTCGGAGCCCGGCAGGCTCTCCATCGGTACCGACGGGAAGATCACCTTTGCGCCGTCCGCGCAGGGGAAACATACCCAGTTGAGTCTCGATCCGGCTCAGAAGGACAAGGTTCAGCAGCTCTACGTGGAACTGGCGACGGCGAAGGTTGTGCCGCCCCAGAGGTTCCGTCCTCCGGTGGCAGCGGATGCGGCTAAACCGGCTGATCCGGCGGACGCAGTCAAGGTTCAGCCGAACCAGCCTTAGCCTGGCTGCGGAAGATTTGCAGACGGGGCTTGACCTCGCCTTATCGGTCCCGCTCCCTGATTACCGTCAGGGAGCGGGACCGATTCCATTTTTGGATGCTACTCGGGCAACATCGGGACTTCAGTCTGGTCCGGCTCGCCTTTGGGGTGATGGAGCGCGGTGACTTCCATTTCGTGACGGAAGTCATCGAAGATCTCAGGATTTTCTTTACCGTCCAGATCGCGCCGCAGGCGCTGTAATGCGACGCCGATGACGTCACGGTGGTGCAGTTCGCTGCCCAGGCGCTCGCTAACTTCCAGCCAGATATCATGCAGTTGTGTGACGTCTTCCGGCCAGAGGCGAGGCGGGTGCGGCCCCAGGTTGACGTAGGTGCTGGGGCGGCCAGGGCTCAGGGTTTCGAGCGAGAACGGGTGGCGTGGTTCCGGCAGCTTCTGCCAGGCTTTGCCGATGCGGTGGGCGAGCTCAGCCGGGTCCATGTGGGCGGAGACGCCTGTTACCAGACGCGAGGCCATAAGCTTCGAAGCCGTCACGACCAGCGCGTCATAGGGGTCAGTACCGGGGACGACCAACAGGTCGACCGTCTTCCCTTCCTTTTCCGCCAACGTGACGACTCGGGTGAAAAGCTCGCGCTCATAGTCGGCAAAAAGCTGCTCATCCTGGAGGTTGTAGCCGGAGACGCCGGTCTGAAGCAGGCGAACCGTAACCACTACGATGTCGTGCCGTCGCATGTTGGTCTTCCGCAGAATGTTGCGGAGGTGCGTCATGTGGTTGTAGTCGCGAACTGCCACGAGGATGCAGCCGGGCCGGGCATGAACACTGTCGCTGTCGAGATTTGACTGAACGTCCAGGTTGAAGGCTTCCAGACCCTTCGAGTCGTCGCCCTCGACCCGGCTCCGCCGGTTGATGCGCTCAGAGATAGTGAAGACGGCGAAGAGAATGATCGTGAACAGGATGCCGTAGATGGTGGCGATCTTCTTCGAGAAGAGGTTCGCGATGGCGACCAGGAACAGAACCAGCGTGGTGCAGATCAGGCCCACGGGGATTTCGCGGCCGCCAATGTAGAGGTTGCCGGGATGCTTGTACTCCTGATCGGTGCGCTTGAAACGCAGAACCAGAACGCCAAGTGATTTCAGGAAGAAGCTCCAGACCACGCCGAAGGCGTAAGCTTCACCAAGGATGTACATGTCGCCCCGGCTGAAGATGATGGTGGCAACCTGGAGGATCGTAATTGAGTCGATCAGCCGGTAGGTAGTGCCGAAGCGGGGATGCGGCTTGCGGAACCAGTCGACGAGGACGCGATCCTCGGCAACACGGTTGAGAACACCGTTCGCGCCGAGGATCGACGTATTCACGGCACCGGAGAGAATCAGGACGCCGACTATGACGACGAAGATGTGGAACGCGAGGCGAAGCGGTTCAGGTCCCGCCAGATGCATGGCGAATCCGCCGAGCAGGTTCTGCGAGTACTGCGCGCGCTGGGCGTCGGGAATCACGATACCCGCCAGGAGGGTCACGACGCCCGTACAGGTCACGGCGTAGATACAGACGGTGTTGGCCGTCAGCTTCAGGTTCCGCAGCTTCGGATAAGCGATTTCGCGGTACACCTGCGCCAGCGTCTCGAAGCCGCTCATCGACAACAGCGAGTGGCCGAAAGCGATGATGATCGCCGCAATTGGAATCGTGGGCCAGACAGTGCCTTTGAACCAGCCAAGACCTTCATCGCTGAAGGTGAGGGTTTGCACGGTGGGGAGCGGCGGAATCTGAGCAGGACCGCGAAGCAGGATAGTCAGCGGCGCCCAAATGAGGAAGATGACCACCATTACCGTGGTGATCTGCATGATGCGGAGGGCCTTACCGCTCGACTCGTGGACACCCTTGATATTGCTCCACCAGAAGTACGCAGTAACCACAAGGCCGAATACAGCGGAGAAGAGATTTGGCGGGACTCGCCCCTGCCAATGCATCATCTCAGCAATCTCGTTCAGCAAGCGGCCCAGATATTGCCCGGCCACAACGCTGCTGATGGGCCCGGTGAGGATGTAGTCAAAGATCAGTGCAGAAACCGAGAGACGGGCCATGAAGGGGCCCATCGCGTCGCGGACAACAACGTAAACGCCGCCACGGACAAACATGGAACAGCCTTCCATGTAGACGGAGCGGACGGCAAAGCTGAACAGCATGACGCCCAGAATGAACCAG
>JAOAPO010000585.1 GCA_025462945.1 Bryobacterales bacterium | reverse complement strand
CAATCGGATTGTTGTACAACATCGACGACAGAGGAGTGGCCTGCGTCACGGCGGAGACGTGCGCCTTCATCTCACGCCAGTCGCCGACGTACACGTAGGGAGGCAGCACCATGAGTCCATCGCAGCCGGCGGCTTCAGCGATCTTCGCGATCGCGACCGCCTCGTCGGTGCTGAGCGCGGAGACACCGGCCACCACGGTCGCGCGGCTTCCGATGGCCGACACGCAGGTTTCGAGCACGGCGCGCTTCTCGTCCAGCGTCAGCGTTGCGCCTTCGCCCAGCGAGCCCAGAGCAACTACGCCGGTGCAGCCGTTATCGATCAGCCAGTTGCAGTGCTTCGCGAGGAAGGAGTGGTCGACGGTGAGGTCTTCGTTGAACGGTGTGGTGATGGCGGGGATTACACCGGCCCATTTCATTGGCTTCATGAGGTCTCTCCATTTGTAGCAAGCGTGGTTGTAACAAGCGAAGCGATGCGTACCGGAAATGCGGGCGGGCGAATCGAGGTGTCCTGCCAGCCGAACAGGAATCTGGCGGCAGGGCCACATATCCTGCCCTGACACGGACCCATGCCGCAGCGGGTGTGGAGCTTCGCCGCCCGGAAAGAGTCCCAGCCGCACAGACGTTCCAGCGTGACGTCTTCGCAGCGGCAGACGAAGGTGTCGGATTTTGGCAGAGACCGCAGTTCCGGGTCCAGTGCAAAAGCGCGCGCAAGGACGGCTCCGAAGCGGCGCGCTCGTTCGAGCTTCGCCGACGGACGGGGTTGTCCCGCGGCCTCGTAGCCGGCGGCGGCACCTTCGAGAGTCGCCAGGTCCACGTCACCGGTCGGCACCGGGATCACGTGTTCCGAGTCCGCCGCGAAGGAGTGCAGTTCGTCATTCGGGACAAGGCCGTAGCCGATCGCCGCGTAGTCGCATTCCTCCACCCAGCGCCGGTTGCCCTGCCGGAGGTGGACATGACGGACGTGGCCCTCGGCTTCCGCGGCTTCCACCCAGGCACCGGTCGCATAGGGAACTCCGGCCAGGGTCCAGGCGAATCCAGCGCCCTCTTTGAGCTTGGCGGCGTTCGTCAGCAGTGCAGCCGCGAAGCTGAAGAGGGCTGCGGGGCGGGCTTGCTCCGCGATGAGCCGAACGTCTGCGCCTCTGCGGCGGAGAAGCGCGGCGACGGCGAGCAGCAGAGGTCCGGAGCCGGCGACTACGATACGCTTTCCCGCGACGTGCAGGCCGGTTTTGACCAGGGCCTGAATACCGCCTGCACCGAAGACTCCGGGGAGGGTCCAGCCCGGGAACGGGAGAAAGAGCTCGCGGGAGCCCGTGGCGAGGATGAGCTTGCTGAAGTGCAGGGTCCGGGGACCGCCGGGGCCTTCGGTAAGAACGGTGCGGGCGCGGCCGTCGATGGCCACCACGCGCGTGCCGGAGAGCAGTTGCGCGGCACCCAGGTTAATGGCTTCGCCCCGCCAGATTTGCCCACCCGGGGCAGGGTTATCGTCGATCACGGTGACCGGCAGGTTGCATTCCAGAACGCAGCGAGCGGCCGCAATCCCTGCTGGGCCGGCACCAACTACGATGATCATGTGGTGATCACCATGCCGTCCTGAACCGTGATTTGGCAACTCCGTGCGTGGTCCTGGCCCTCAATGGTTACCCGGCATTCGAAGCAGATCCCCATGCCGCAGAGCGGCGCGCGCGGTTCTCCCGACACGGAAGTGCGGAAGGTTGTGATCCCACTCGACAGCATGGCTGCGGCGACGGAACTGCCGGACTCGGCAGCAATGACTCGGCCGTTGACCAGGAGATTAATCGTGGCCATCGAAGCTTCTTCCAGGAAGATATGGCTCACGCGGGATGGCTGAGAGGCGGCCCAGAATGTGATCGGCGATGAGGCGTCCGGTCGCGAGCGAGGTAGAGATGCCAAGACCTTCGTGGCCGGTGGCGAGATACACGTTCGAATGACCTGGGCACAGGCCGATCAGAGGTAGTTTATCGGGCGTGGCAGCGCGAAAACCCGTCCATGCGCGGATCGCCGAGAGGGTCGGCAGACCTGGCATGTATTCGATGGCGCGCGCGAGCATCCGGCTTAGAATGTCCTGTTCGACTGTGCTGTCCTCGGTTCCGAACTGCCTTGAAGACCCGATCAGGATCTGCCCCGTGGCACGCGGTTGTGCGTTGAAAGCGACGGAGTCGTTCGCCACAGAATGCGCACTCTTCAGATAGCCAAGCTCGATCAGCTGGTGGTGCAGAAAACCAGGGTAGCGGTCCGTGATCAGCAGGTGGCCCTTACGTGGCTGGACCGGCACCCAGGGCAGCGCGCGGGTGATGGCTGTGCCGGTGGCAAGAATGACGGAGCCTGCCGCGAAGCGGTGCCCGTTCGCGAACTCCACCCCCTCGTCAGTGAATTCCGAGACCTGATGCCCGAGGAATACGGGAATACCTTCCAGAAGCCAGCGTGCGGCACAGGGGGCATAGATGACGCTGTCGGACGGCATGCGGAGCGCGCCTGCGAGGCCGCGTCGCAGGTTCGGTTCCGCTTCGGCCAACTGCTTCGCATCCAGCACCTCTACCGCGATGTTGCGCTCTTGATAGAACGCGAACTTTCGATAGACTTCGGCCATCTCTTCGTCATCGGCCGCCAGCCACAACGACCCACAGGGGAGATACTCGGCGTCCGGCGGAAGCTGCGGCGCCAGTTCGCTCCAAAGCGCCTGGGAGTAGCTGGTGAGCGCGAACTGAGGGTCGGAATCGTCCATTACGGCAAGGTGCCCCATGCCTGCCGCGGTGGCTCCCCCGCCAATCATGCCTGAGGCTTCGCAGACAGCGACGTGCAGACCTGCCCGGGCGAGTTCGCGCGCACAGGCGGCCCCAACGATGCCGGCACCCACGACAACAGCGTCAAAAACTGTTTCAGACAATGCAATATTGTAACGATGACCCACCGAATTCACGTCGTCGATTCTCACACCGGGGGCGAGCCGACTCGGGTGGTGATCTCGGGCGGACCGGACCTCGGCACCGGGAGCCTGCGCGACCGGGTGGAGATCTTCCGGCGTGATTTCGACCGCTATCGGACTGCGGTTGCCGGTGAACCTCGGGCGTCGGATGCACTCGTCGGGGCCCTGCTGTGCGAACCCACAGATGCAAGTTGCTCGGCGGGAGTCATCTTCTTCAACAATGTCGGGTACCTGCAGATGTGCGGGCACGGGACGATCGGGCTGGCCGTGACGCTGGCGCATCTGGGCCGGATTACGCCGGGCATCCATCGGATTGAAACGCCGGTCGGCATCGTTGAAGCGGAGTTGCACGGGCGCAATGAGGTGACCGTTCACAATGTCCCCAGTCACCGCCAGGCCAAGGATGTGGCGCTCGAAGTTCCAGGATATGGCGAGGTGACGGGTGACATCGCGTGGGGCGGCAACTGGTTCTTCCTGGTGAACGATTCGGCGATCGAGAACCGACTGGAGAATCTGGATGCATTGACGGCGTATTCCTGGGCGATCCGGCAAGCCGTGAATGCAGGCGGTTATCCCGAGGTCGACCACGTAGAGCTTCACGACCGAGACCATCGGAATTTCGTGCTGTGTCCCGGCAAGGCGTACGATCGTTCTCCGTGCGGCACGGGCACGTCCGCGAAACTGGCCTGCCTGTTCGCCGACGGGAAGCTTCGCGAGGGCGAGGTGTGGCGTCAGGAGAGCGTGATCGGCAGTACGTTCGACGGTTGGGTGACGGTCAAGAACGGCATCATTCACCCCCACATCCGGGGCTCCGCATTCATCACGGCAGAAGCCGATCTCCTCGTCTCAGAGGGCGATCCGTTCGGCTGGGGCATTTAGGCTGTTTATTGCCGATTCGTGTTCCATAATCTGTAGTTATACTTGAGACGTGGAACTCAGTACTCTCCGCGTCTTCATGACCGTGGTCAACGAGCGCAGCTTCTCGCGCGCGGCGGAGAAACTCGGCCGGACGCAGCCTGCTGTTTCGCTATCGCTGCAGCGTCTGGAAGCAGAGCTGGGCGAGAAGCTTCTGGATCGTTCCGCCAAAGATGTCATGTTGACGGACGCCGGACGCAGCGTGCTCGAGTATGCGCGGCGCTTCCACAACCTTGAAGGCGAGCTGCAAAACGCGCTGGCGGAGTTGCGCGATCACTCGTCAGGGCGTCTGGTGATCGGCGCGAACGAATCGACGTCGTTATACCTGCTGAAGCACATCGAACGCTACCGGCGGGTGTATCCGAAGGTCAAAGTCCAGATTCGCCGCAGCTTCTCCAGCCGTATTCCGAGCGAACTGATTGACGGCAATCTGGAATTGGGCGTTATCAGCTACCAGCCGCATGACGAGCGCATTCTGTGCACCGGCATTTACGAGGATTCGCTGGCTTTTGTCGTCTCTCCGAAGCATCGGTTTTCGGATCGCCAGGAAGTTCCTATCGCGGAACTGGGCAACGAGGTCTTCGTCGCCCACAACGTCCTGTCACCGTATCGGGAATATGTGATTCGGGCGTTCCACGAACGCGGTATCCGGCTCAACATGGATCTGGAAATGCCGACCGTTGAGACGATTCGGTGGATGGTGGAGCAGAATGTCGGCGTCGCCTTCCTGCCTCGCATGTGCGTGGAGCAGGAGATCGCGGAGGGTCGACTGATTGCTGTGAGGGTCCCCGAGTTCCAGGTGGAGCGCAAGATCTATCTGGTGCGGCCTTCACGTCGCGCTCTCAGCTACGCTGCAGATGCTTTCCTGCGGCTGGTCGCGGCTGAGTAGACGCTGAATTTTATACTTGATCCGTGAGAGTCTTCAAGCGAACAGCAGGCGCTTTGCTGGTGTTCGCTGCACTGTTCTGGTTTGGAGACTATCTCGCGTTGAGGCTGCCGATCCCGAAAGGACGGCCACAGTGGGAGACCATTCGCGTCGATCAGGTTTACACGATCCGCAATCGGTATGACCAGGTGGAGTGGAGTCGCGGCAATCCCTTGATGGAGATCTGCAGTATTTCGCTGCTGCCGCAGACCGGCCACCGACCGTGCTGGTACGTCCGGAACCATACGATGCGCGTAAACCATCTGGAATAGTTTCGGCAGTCTACATGCTTCACTTCGCCTCGGAGATACCGATGGATCCACGAGCAAAAGTGTACGAGATCGTGAAGAAGTTTTCGACCACCATGATGGTCACGCTGGGTCCGGAGAACAGGCCGGAAGCACGGCCCATGCATATTGCAAAGGCGGAGGAGAATGGCCAGATCTGGTTCTTCACTGGAAATAGCGGACGCGTCGCGAACGAGGTTACTGAAGACAGGTATGTGCTGCTTGTGTTTCAGGACGAGCGCAGTTCGTACCTGACTCTGCGCGGTAATGCGCGCGTGGTGGAAGATCGGGCGACGATGAAAGAGCTTTGGTCAGAGCCTTATAAGCTGTGGTTTCCGGGAGGCCTGGACGATCCTGAGCTGACGCTGATTGCCGTCGAGCCGCTGGGTGCCGAGTATTGGGATAACGGGGGCTGAACCGCATCGAGTACCTGTACGAGGCGGCGAAGGCGTACGTGACGGGTACCACGCCGAAAGTGAACGATCCCGAAGAGCACGCGAAGGTCACCCTGTAGGCAGTTTTAGGCGGCTGCCGCTGCGGCTTCTTCGGCCCTGGCATCGGCTTCCGCGGCGGCCACGTTCAGGTCAACACCCTCCCAGCGAGCGACTACGGCGGTCGCGAGGCAATTGCCCAGCAGGTTGACGGAAGTGCGTGCCATGTCCATCAGGGTGTCGACGCCGAGGATGACGGCGATGCCTTCGATGGGCAGGTTAAAAGTGGCCAGGGTTCCGGCGAGGATCACGAGCGACGCCCGGGGCACGCCGGCGACGCCCTTGCTGGTGAGCATCAGGGTCAGCAGCATGACGATCTGGGTTCCGAACGGAATTTCGACATTGGCGGCCTGAGCGACGAACATTGCGGCGAGGGAGAGGTACAGCGTCGAGCCGTCCAGGTTGAAGCTGTACCCGGTGGGGAGCACGAACGCCACGATGTGTTTCGGAACGCCAAACCGCTCCATGTTGGTCAGCGCAGAGGGGAGCGCCGCTTCACTGGATGCTGTTGAATAGGCAAGCAGGAATGGCTCTTTCACGTAGTGAATGAAGCGCTTGATCGGAATGCGGACGATCAGCGCGACGGTGCCGAGGACGAAGATCACAAAGAAGGCCTGCGCCGCGTAGAGCGTGGCCACGAGCTTACCCAGGTTGGTCAGGATGCCGAGTCCCTTGTCGCCGATGGTCGCGGCCATGGCGCCAAAGACGCCGAAGGGTGCGAACAGCATCACGAACCCGGTGTACTTGAACATGATTTCGGACAGGGACTCGCAAAACTCGACCATCGGCCGGGCCTTGAGGCCGACCTGCGCGCACGCAGCGCCAAAGATGAAGGCGAATACGACGATTTGGAGAACCTCGCCCTTCGCCATCGCGTCGATAATGCTGGTGGGAAAGGTGTGTTCGAGGATGGCGACAAGGTTCGTGGGTGCCGCGGCGACGGCCGGAGCGGTGCCTCGGCTCAGCTGGACGCCGACTCCGGGCTTGACCAGGTTCACGGCACCGAGGCCGACGAAGAGCGCGATCGTCGTGACGATCTCGAAGTAGAGGATCGCTTTACCGCCAATGCGGCCCATGGTCTTCACGTTGCCGGTTCCGGCTATGCCGACAACCAGGGTAGCGAACAACAGCGGCGCGATAATCGACTTGATGAGGCGCAGGAAGATGGTGCCGAGGATGGCCATCTGCTTCGCGGGACCGGGGGCAATGGCGCCGAACAGGATTCCGGCGGCGAGTGCGATGAGAATCCAGGTTGTGAGTGATGGCCGTTTCATGAGCACCTATCCAGTTCGGGCAGTTTATCGGATCCGGCTGCAGAGCCGTGAGGGGCGCGGGCCAGGGCGCCTGGGTAATCCTCTTATAGATCATACAATTACCACGGACCGCAGCTGAGCGGGAGTGGTGCGCGAAAAGACATGCCTTTCGAGATCTTCCAAGCCGATGCTCGCACGATTTTGAGTCCGGTCAGCGGCTTCCTGAAGGAGGCTGGGTTCACGCATTCACTGACGCCTTCGCGAAACTGCACCTTCGGGTGCACCTATTGTTATGTGCCGACGATGCGGGTACAGGCGGGGTTGAAGCCGGAAGACTGGCAGCATTGGGGCCAGCGGACAACTTTCAAGCGGAATGCGGCGGGGTTGCTGGCGAAGGAGTTGCGCGGCACGGAGCGGATCTACTGCTCGCCTCTGACCGATCCGTATCAGCCGGCCGAGGATCAGCAGAAGCTGATGCGCGAGATTCTTCGAGCGGTGGCGGACGCGGAGAGGCCTCCGGAGGTCTTCGTCGTACAGACTCGCGGGCCTCTGATTCTGCGGGATTTGGAGTTGCTGCAAGCCGCCGGCGAACGGACCCGGCTTCGCGTGAGTTTCTCGGTGACGACCGACGATGACCGCATCAGAAGAATTTTCGAACCCATTTGCGCCCCGATTGAGACCCGCTGGGCGACGATTCGGGCGCTGCGGGAGGGTGGCGTGGCGGTTACGGCTACGCTGGCTCCCCTGCTGCCGTGCGACGCTAACGCTTTGCTGGCGCGAGTTTTAGAGGACACGGATGGTCCAGTTGTGGCCGATCCACTGCATGTGCGGGCGGTGAAACGCTCGGGGGCGACCACGCGACAGCCCGCGCTTGAAATCTGCCGCAAGTTCGGGTTTGAGCAGTGGCTGGACCCGAACTTTCAGAATCAAACGCTGCGGGGGATGAGCGCCCAGGCAGCGGCTGCCGGGCGCGTGTTCGGCTGGGGTCCGGCGGGTTTCGGACTTCTTACGGGTACGCGGGAACAAACCGAGGCTGGTGGCGTCTATACTTGAGCAGGCGAGATTTGTGCAGGCGAGAAACGTGTCGAGTAGCTCATACCTAAATCTTTCCGGCCCGACGAATCCAGAGCACGAAGCCGCGCTCGAAGATCACCGTCTGCTCACGGGCCTGCAGTCCGGCGACGAAGCCGCCTACGAGCAGCTCATCCAGCGATTCCAGGGGCCGGTGTATAACCTGGCGTGGCGTCTGCTGAACAATCCGTCCGATGCCAGCGACGTGGTTCAGGAAGTGTTTTTAAAGGTGTTCCGCAGCGTGGGCACGTTCCGCGGTGAGAGTTCACTGCGCACGTGGATCTACAGGATTGCGGTGAACGAATCGCACAACCGCCGGCGCTGGCATTTTCGCCATCGGCGCGGCGAGACGGGCATCGAGGAGATCTTCGAAGATCAGGAGGGCCGCGAAAGACCGCTCCTCGACAACGGCGAAACGCCCTTCGATTTCACGATGAACAGGGAAGCGCAACACCTGATGGAAGAAGGCCTGAGCGCAATCAATCCCGTATTTGGAGCCGCACTCGTGCTGCGTGAGGTGGAGGACCTCAGCTATGAAGAAATTGCCCAGGTTCTGGACGTTTCGATCGGCACCGTAAAGTCCCGCATCCTTCGGGGTAGGGACGCTCTTGGACGCTATCTGGCCAACCGGCTGGATCCCGCGCCGAACCTGCAGTTAGTACCGAGGACCGCGAAGTGAATGTAGATTGTAAATCGGCTCGTCGATCCATGTGGGATCTGGCAAGCGGCGCGCTGCCGGAAACGGAGCGCACCGAGCTTTCAGACCATCTGGGCGAGTGCCATGACTGCACCCTGCACCATCTGGAGGCTAAATCGCTGCGCACCGGCTTACGTCATTTGCCGGTACGGCAGGTTCCTGTGATGCTCACTACGCGTTTGCGTGTGAGAGCATCCAAAGAACTTCGGAGGGCCAACGTTCGCCGCAGCTGGCGTTCACGCGTGGGCGATATCGGCTGGCGAGTGGCGCTGATGTTCGATCATCTGCTGAAACCGTTCGCCGTGCCGGCGGCGGGTGGATTACTGGCTTCCCTACTCTGTTTCGGCATCATCGTTGATACTCTTCACGTGCCGCCAAGCCTCGAGGCCGATGTTCCGGTCGGCCTCTACACGGAAGTCATGATCGACGAGATGACGCCGTTCAGCTTCCACGGACGCGATGTCATGCTGCAGCTGACCGTGGACTCGCAGGGGCAGGTGACGGATTTCGAGGTGATGCAGGCGGAAGGCTCCTCGGTAGAAGAGGTCCGCGACATTGGCAACTTCCTGATGTTCAGCACCTTCACTCCGGCCACCCGTTTCGGGCAGCGCATTACGAGCAAGCGGCTGTTCGCTATTCGCCACATGGCCATCAAAGGCTAACGCGGCTCAGTGGCTCGGCAAAAGCTCGGACAACATTTTCTCGTCAGCAGCAAGATTCTGGATCGCATCGCGATTGCAGCATGCGGCGAAGGCGCGGATTTCGTGCTCGAAATCGGGCCCGGCCGGGGTGCTCT
Source organism: Bryobacterales bacterium (assembly GCA_025462945.1). GTDB lineage: Bacteria > Acidobacteriota > Terriglobia > Bryobacterales > Bryobacteraceae > BOG-234. Next base: position 9,113 of record JAOAPO010000585.1, on the reverse strand, counting down.
GACTGAGAAGCTTCTGCCCAGGGCCAGCCGGATGGCCGCCATCGAACTGGACTACGAACTGGCTGCGTTCCTAAGGGAGAAGTGGGCTGGCGAACCGAAGCTGCAGATTGTCGAAGGCAACGCGCTGAGTGCGGACTGGACTGCGTGGGGCGAGGGCGTTCTGGTGGGAAATCTTCCGTATTACGTGGCTTCGGCGATCATTACGAGCTATGTCCTGCGGCCCGGCGCGCTAAGACATGGCGTGTTCCTGATCCAGCGCGAAGTGGCGGAGCGGATTGCGGCTACTCCGGGTAACCGCGAGTACGGATATTTGTCGGTGCTCTGCCAGTTTTTCGCTGAAGTGAAGCTGCTGTTCTCTGTGCCGCCCGGCGCCTTCCACCCGCCGCCAAAAGTCGACTCGGCAGTGATTCGCGTTACGCCGCGCGCCGACGTGCCCGAGGTGGATCGCGAACGCTTCGTGCGCTTCATCAGCGAGTGCTTTCAGCACAAGCGAAAGACTTTGCGGAACAATCTACTGGAATGGGCGCCGCGCGACGTCATCGAAGCTGCCGGGGGCATGGATCGCCGGGGCGAGCAGCTATCGCCGACGGACTTTCTTGATCTCTACCGCAAGCTTGAGATGCCCTCTCAGGTGGTCGAAGCCGCCGCACCCGGCGACGAGCCCAACTAACAGCAGAGCGCAGAGACCGCCGAGAGACGGCTCTGGCACTGTGGTTTGTACAACCGGGCTGACCGTGGTGGCGGCGTTGGACCCGATCACCTGAATTTGCACAGGGCCGGAACCGTTGTTGGCGGTGTTGCCTGTCATCAGGAAAAGTGCCGGTCCGGAGCCGCCGGCAAGCTGCGACAAAGCGTCCAATGTTGCCGGGTCTTCCAGCGAAAACAACTGAGTCCAGGAATAGTCCACGGACAAGGCGTACGGCGAAGCCTGCGTTTCGGGGTCGGGCTGGCTGATTGTGCCGGCAGTGAGTGGCGTGCAGAGCGTTAGCGCCAGGAGCAACAGGGACGCGGGCCGGCCGCTGGTCTCGAAGAGATGCAGGAAAGACATTGATCTAATCTAGAGAGTTTGGGCGGATTGCACAATACCCCGCTGTTTGCCTGGGCATACGCCTCCGCCGTTCCGAGTAGTATCCCCGCAGGACCACAAGCGTGCCGCCGGGCTCGGGAACATCCGTTGTGGAAGGGGCCAGGTCCCAGGCGGGCGGAACCGTGCCGGAGAGACCGATGCCGTCTTTGAGGCCCACCACCAGCAGACCTCGGCTCTTTCCCGCACCCAAAGAGTTATTTTCCGAGAACAAAGACCTTGTCTCCCGAACTATTGACATGGAGAAGTAATTCGTCCAGCGCAGTGGCGTCTGCCGGAGACAGGTCTTCTTCCCCTTCGTCCACGAATAATCGGCCCCGACCACCACTTTCACCGTGCCGAACCCGTTTGCCTCCTCAGGCAACTTGATGGTGCCTCCCACCGCAGCCGTTCCAGCGAGCAGCAGCATAACCGTAAGCCTGAGCACGATCAATCTGTCCAACACTTCCTAAAGCTCCCCCCATCAACCCTGACCGCCTACAATGGCAACACGGTAATGATCACTTCTCTGCTGTCGATCCTGATCCCCCTCTATAACGAAGAAGAGTTCGTCGGTGAGTTGCTCCGCCGTGTTGTGGCCGCCAGTCTGCCCGCCGGTTTAGATCGCGAGATCATCGTCGTGAACGACTGTTCCACTGATGGATCGGCAGAGGTCGTCCAGGATTTTATAGCGACTCATCCAGAAGCACGAATTCGCCTTGTTCATCACGACAGGAACCAGGGTAAGGGGGCAGCGGTTCGCACGGCTATCAAGCTGGCCGAGGGTGAATTCAGTGTCATTCAGGATTCTGACCTTGAGTACGACCCCAGCGAATACACGCACCTTCTGAAACCTCTGCTCGAAGGCAAAGCGGACGTCGTTTTCGGTTCGCGGTTTCTGGTTTCCGGAGAGCGCCGCGTCCTCTACTACTGGCACTCGCTCGCCAATCACCTGCTGACAACGCTCTGCAATATCGTTTCGGACCTCAACCTGACCGATATGGAGACCTGCTACAAGGCCTTTCGGACAACGCTGGCACAGTCGATCCCCATCCAGAGCGACCGTTTCGGTCTGGAGCCCGAGTTAACCGTCAAGTTTGCACGCCGACGGGCGCGGATCTACGAGACCCCCATCAGCTATCACGGCCGCACGTACGCCGAAGGCAAGAAAATCGGCCTGAAGGATGCCTTTGAAGCTCTGTGGGTAATCGTGCGGTCGAAGCTTACGAGCCAGCTCTATACCGACCGGGGGCCGCAGGCTTTGGATGCGATGTCGCTGGCACCAAAATTCAATCGGTGGATGGCGGAGACGATCGCACCGTGGGCCGGCAAGAAGGTTCTGGAGATCGGTGCAGGCGCAGGCAACATGACGCGCGAACTGTGTCCGCGACGCCGGAAATACGTGGCAACGGACATCGACCCGGAATACCTCGCGCAGCTTCGCAACGGATTTGGGCACCGGCCTTCCATGCAGGTGGCGTTGCTCAATGCCACGGAGGCCGAGCACTATGTGCCGTTCGCCGGTCAGTTCGATACGGTGGTGTGCCTGAATGTCCTCGAACACATCGAGGACGACCTCGGCACACTGCGACGGATCTACTCGCTGCTGGAGCCAGGTGGACGCCTTCTGCTGCTGGTGCCAAACGGCCCTGAAGCGTACGGCACTCTCGACGCAGCGATTGGGCATTTCCGAAGGTACACCCGCGAGAGCCTGGCGATCGTGGTGAAACAGGCAGACTTTGAGCTGGAAGAGATGCTGACGTTCACCCGGATCAGCTGGCCGGGCTGGCGTTTCACGGGGCAGGTGCTCAAGGCGACCACGCTTTCGCCTTCGGGCGTGCGCGTCTTTGACAGACTGGTTTGGCTCTGGCGGAAGGTCGACAAAAGCCTGCCGTGGGAACCTGCTTCGATCATCGCCATTGCGCGACGACCCGAGTAAAGACGACGGGACCGGTCTCCCGGCCCCGTCGCTTCGTGAACAACCTCCTCGCTACCTGTCGTCGAAGGTGGACGGCTCGAGCACCCTCGTGGATGACATCTTGCCCCAGTTGTGAATGGTCTTGAGGCAGTAGCCGGTAGCGTCACGTTCGAAGCTGACGCCCGACTTGTCGCCTGCGCTGTCAGCGCCCGCTGTGCCCAGCAGAATGGCGCTGCCGTGGGCACCTTTAATCATGATGACCCGTGATTCATCGGAATACACGGTGTACTGGCCCGCGGGTAGAGTGGTTTTGCCCGCTTTGAACGCGAACGGAACGTTAACGTGCATGGGTTCGGTGTCGGCGGCAAAGGCCGGGACGACGGTGGCAAAGACAGCAAGAGTGGTGAACGCGAACAGCGCTCTGAGTGAGTTTTTCATTATGTAGGGTTCCTTTTCTGAATTTGAAGTTAATCATCCGCGGCAAGGCGCACTCCGGGTGGAGGGCCATGCGGCGGTTCATCCATACGAGGGATCGGGAGATGAAGCACTGTCACGCAACAAGCAGTTACGTTAGGGCCGTGGCACTACAGAAGTGACGTGCGGCTTTTCAAATAAGGCACTCGGCCGACAAGGCCATGCGGACTGACTCCGATGTGCGCGTATTCCTTACAAGTTACCGGGACAGAGAACGACGGAAGCGGAACGTTTCGCTTTCGCCTTTCATGAGTTCAGCTTACAGGTGTTTGTCTGGAATGACAAATTCAAAAGATCTATGCGGGGTATTTCGTACCGGAACCAGGCGTAGCCCCCTTTTCGGTGGCGATGCGAATGATGGCTTCCAGGCTTCGCTCGACATCGTCCGGAGTAGTGCGCCAGGAGGAGACGCTGATGCGAATCGCGCTTCGTCCCTGCCAGTGAGTGACCCCGCACCAGCAGGTGCCGTCCGCGAGAATGCCCTGCATGATCCGCTGGTTCAGCTCGGTGGAGCCGAACGACACAACGACCTGATTCAGTACCACGTCATTGAGGACCTCATAACCTGCCGCCTGGAGGCCCGCGCTGAATTGCGTCGCGGCGTCACAGTTCCTCTCGATCATGCTGGCCAGGCCGGAGCGGCCCAACGATTTCAGGGCTGCCCAGACATCGACTCCGCGCGCTCTTCGGGAAAGCTCCGGCACGAAGTTCGATGGTTCGCGATGTTCTCCCTGGGGAAGGTACGCCGCCGAGATGCTCATGGCGGCCCTGAGAGCGTCACCATCGCGTACGAACGCGAGTCCTGAGTCGTAGGGCACGTTCAGCCACTTGTGCGCATCAGTGGCCCAGGAGTCGGCATCCGCGAATCCATCGACGAGATGTCTGAGACGGCTGGAAACCGCCGCCCACAACCCAAACGCGCCGTCGATGTGAACCCATGCACCGGCCTTCTTAGCCAGCGGGATGATCTCACGAGCGGCGTCGAAGGCGCCGGAGTTTACATTGCCGGCCTGGAGACAGACGATGGCCGGACCCTGAATGGAAGGGAAGGCGTCGGTGCGCATCCTGCCCTGCTCATCGACGGGCACCCGGACGAGGCGCTCCCGGCCAAGACCCAGCATGCCGAGAGCTTTTACCATGGACGGATGACCTTCAGCGCCGATCACGACGGTGATCTCAGGCGCCCCGAACAGACCCTTTGCCTCTACATTCCAGCCAACATCGCGCAAGACGGCATTTCGGGCCGCGGCCAGCGCCGTGAAGTTCGCCACGGTAGCGCCGGTGACAAAACTTCCGGCACATTCTGCAGGGAGTTGCAGAACGTCCAAAAGCCACGCGAGCGAGATTTCCTCCAGTTCGGTGGCGACCGGCGAGGCGAGGTGCAGTCCCGGGTTCTGATCCCACGCGGTGGCGAGCCAGTTCGCCGCGAGCGCGGCAGGAAGCGTACCGCCGATGACGAACCCAAAAAAGCGCGCGCCGGCCATGCCAGTGGTGGCTGGAGACCCAATCGTGTCAAGCATCTCCAAAACGTCTTCCGGATCGGCAGGTCCGTCCGGCATGGGTTCGCGGAAGAGCCTCAGACGATCCAGCGCTTCGGGAGTAGGTGCTACGTTCCGGGTCTGAACCCCGTTGAGGTATCGCGTGGCCCTTTCAGCAGCCTGGCGCAGCAAGTTCTCCATACACCGAGAATAACGTTTTTGTGGAGCATCCCCCACTGGCTGCCGTGAATGGTATTTAATGTGCTTATGATAAAGGCGAAGCTGTGATTTTTGAGGCGCTCGCACCCCGATGCGGAGATACAGCTTTGTTCTTGTTTGTCTCATCTGCTCCAGCGATTCGGCTGTTGGGGCGAGAGACATAAATTTTGCCGCTTGCGGCTAAGTACATTGCGGTGAGGAGGTTTTGAATAGTGCACGAGACAATACAGAAAACAACAATGGTGATCGAAGATCCATTGGCTCATCTTCCGGTTTCTTCAATCGGCGAGTTCCGCAAGGGGTCCACGATCTACGGACCCGAAAGCCCGCCGTCCAGCCTCTACGTAGTACTTGCAGGCAAGGTCAAGATCTGCAGGGCAGCGCATGACGGACAGCAGGTCGTATTAGATGTCTACCAGACCGACGAGTTCTTCGGCGAGTCGTCACTGGTGGGCGGTGGCGCTAACGAGATGGCGGTGTCGCTTGAAAACGCGCGCGTCATGTCGTGGAGCGCAACGGAAATTCGCGAGATCGTGTTGAAGCGGCCGGACTTAGGCTACGCCCTGCTGCAACTGGCAGTTCAGCGTTCGCTTGAGTTTGGAAACCGTATCGAGAGCTTCTCGCTGGATAACATCGAGCGGCGATTGATTGCGGCTCTCCTGCACTTCGCGTCCAAGCTCGGTACGAGCAGCGACGACGGCGGCAGAGAGATGATTGCGTTCACTCATGAACTGCTGTCACAGTACGTGGGAACGTCACGAGAAATCGTAACCCACTATATGAACTACTTCCGTCGCAAAGGCTGTTTGAACTACTCCCGTAAGAGCATCGTCGTTTTCGAAGATGCCTTGCGGAATCTTGTAGCTTTGGAACTTTCTTCCAAGGCCGCGTAGGAAGCTCTTATTCTTTAGGCGCGGCCTGTGCTTTTGGCGCTGCAGCCTTACGGACCTGCTCGAAGTACTGCTGGACGTAGGGTTGCAGCGACACTGGTATTTCGTCGCGGCTGACATCAGAGTTCGCTTCCGCATGGCTCGACTTCTCTTTCGAGTAAGCCGTGCGTAGTTGCTGGCTACCGGACTGGACCTCTATCGTCGTCTCGCCGGTAACGCTCTGTGCCCGCTTGCCGATGATCTCGCTGATCTTGCCCATGGCCTTTAGTTGTTCGGCAGCCCGCATCTCTTTGGATCGGTCCTGACTTCCCACGCCACTGCCAGACTGCCCCGACTGTTGAGCACTCTTAGCGCCCGCCTTGCCTTCCGACTGCTGGCCTTCCTGAGAGTCTGAGCTGGGCTCGCCGTTCTGGGAGTCGGCCTGTTCCTGTCCCTTCTGCTCCTGACCCTTGCCTGAATTGCCCTTCTCTCCCGATTTTTCAGCCTTTGCTGATTGCTGCTGACTCTCGCCCCTGTCCCCCTGCTGGTTCTGTTTACCAGCTTTATTCATCAGGTCTTTGACGGCGTCTTTGAGCTTTGACAGCATACTCTGCCCGTCGCCTTTGGAATCCTTGCCGGCCTTGTCGCCAGACTGGCCCTCTTTGCCGGATTTTCCGTCGTTCGAGGGTTCTCCGCTGTCCCCAGCCTGCTTGTCTTCCAGCGGATCGCCGGCAGGGTTTTCAGGAGCGCCTTTGCTCCCCTTGCCGTCTTCCGGCCTGGCTCCCTGCCCTTTTTCACCCTTCTCTCCGGCGGCGGACGGCGAATTGCCCTCAAGTGCTTCCTGCAACGCCTTGTCGAGAGCGGCTTCGGGGTCCTGCTTGCCGTCCGGGTTCACCGGAGCGCCGAGCTTCGCGAGCAGAGATTCCGCCGTTTCCAGCTTTCGCTGCTGATTCTGGGCGCCGTAAGCGCCCTTTTTCGCAATCTTGCGGGCGGCCTGGTCCTCGAACAGTACTTCAGTGATGGGGCGGTCCAGATCGAGACCATGACCGCCAGCGAAGCGCAGGCCGATCAGCAGCGAGGCAAACACGCCGAGCGCCGCCATCGCGTAAAGGGCGGGCGGACGCGTGAAAGGCACGGCGTTTTCAATTGAGACACTGCGCGCCGCAGCTTCTGCCTGGTCGCGCTGGGCGTCGACGAAGCCGCCGGTGGCCCTTCGGGCGTTGAAATAGTAAGCCGTTGAAAGCGCGTCGTTTAGGCCAGCGCCGCGATCGATCCTGAGGGCCGCCGTGTAAGCTGTTGGCGCACTTCGCCACACGCGCCAGGTACCGAATCCGATGCCTGCCAGGCCGACGATTGCCAGTGTCCACCACTCGAGATAACGAGTACCCAGGATGAGGATGAGCGAGAAGCCCCCCGCCATGATCGCGCCCGCGAAGGCCGCCTGGGCGAGGCTATCGTTCAGTAACAGGCGCCTTTTGGCGCGGCCAACCAGCTCTTCCACCATGGCGTCAAGTGTCCTGCCCCATTATCGCCCATGGTCCGGCTCGCCCCTCTTCGTCTGCAGGCCGAAATTTCCCGAAACTATTTGTCCGCTCCGCGCACTTATATACTAGAAGCACTCGTAACGAAAAGGGATGAAATGCACGATCACGAACTGACCACAAATTTGGACGCGCTGAGAAACGAAGCACTGATGGCGGGGGCACTCGACCCGATGAGCCTTCTTTTCTCGATCGTGGAGTATGACAAGTTCAGCGGCGAGCGGCTGAGCACGCCAGGGGACAATCTCGGTTTTCAGGAAGCAGTGGCGAAAACTGCAGGACTGATTGAAGCCCACAGCGACTCGCATTTCTGTCTGCAGCCCGTTGGCTTCGTCCAGTAATCGATAAAGCTGGTTCAGCTTTTTACTGCAGGATGGCGGACGCGTGCGAATCGTCCGCGTGATACGAACTGCGCACCATGGGCCCAGCTTCGACATGTGCGAAGCCCAGTGTCATACCATGATGTTTCAGCCCGGTAAATTCTTCCGGGGTAACATAGCGCACTATCGGTAAATGTTTCGGGGAAGGGCGCAGATACTGGCCCAACGTGACGATATCCACGCGGTGCTTTCGAAGATCGTCCATCACTTCACGAACTTCGTCCAGCGTTTCCCCTAAGCCCAACATCAGACCTGATTTTGCCGGAGTCTCAGGCGCCAACTCTTTCGCGTATTGCAGCATCTGCAGCGACCGTTCATAGCGAGCGCCCAGCCGGACCTGCCGGTAAAGCCTCGGTACGGTCTCGGTGTTGTGGTTCAAAACGTCGGGTCGGGCGTCCATCACGACCTTCATTGCGTCGCGGTTTCCCTGGAAATCCGGGACCAGCACCTCAACCTTGCAGCCTGGAACGCGCTGGCGGATCGCTTCTATGGTGCGCGCGAACAGTTCGGCACCGCCGTCTTTTCGGTCATCCCGGTTGACGCTGGTCACCACCGCATAGCTCAGACCCATCTGGAAAACCGCTTCACCGACGCGCGCCGGTTCGTCATAGTCGACGGGCAGAGGTCCACCCTTTTGGACGGCACAGAAGCCGCATCGGCGCGTGCAGACGTTCCCCAGAATCATGAAGGTAGCGGTCCGGCGATTCCAGCACTCGCCGATGTTCGGGCAGGCGGCGCTCTCGCAGACGGTGTGCAGCTTCAGATCGGTGATGAGTTTCTTGAGATCCCGGTAGTTATCGCCGACGGGCGCGGGCGCTTTCAGCCAACCCGGTCGAGCCGGGGCTTGTCCACCTATAGAAACGAGATCCACTGAAGACTAGTTTATTCTCTGTGGTAGGCTTGGCTCGAAAATGGCGCTGGTATTCGAACATCGGGCCGACCAGTCCCCTGCCCGCGTGGCGGTCTTCCCAGGTGCCTGGAACCCACCCACGATCGCTCATCTCGATATCGCGCGGGCGGCGCTGAAGTGGGCAGACGAGGTTGTATGGGTCCTGCCCCGTGTCTTCCCGCACAAAACATTTGAGGGTGCGCCGTTCGATGCGCGGCGCGCCATGCTCCGGGATTTGACGAAACGTGAGGTGAAGTTCTCCGCTGCGGTGTCAGACACGAA
>JAOAPO010000566.1 GCA_025462945.1 Bryobacterales bacterium | reverse complement strand
TTCACATTGCCGGGATTCACGCTGCCGCCGTACAGGATCCGTACAGCCGCCGCGGCATCCGCACCGAACTTCGTTGCCGCACGCTGCCGAATGGTCCGATGCGCAGTTGCCGCCATCTCCGGCGTTGCAACTTTGCCGGTACCGATGGCCCAAACCGGCTCGTACGCGATGACGCTGTTTGCGAACTGCTCGGCCGAAAGACCGGCAATCCCGCCGTCGAACTGGGTTGTGAGAACTTTGTCGGTACGATTCGCTTCTCGCTCTGCCAGCGTCTCACCAACGCAGATGATCGGCGTCAGGCCATGCTCCAGCGCAGCCTGGGTCCGCTGCAAAACTGTGGCATCGGTCTCCCCGAAAAACTGCCGGCGTTCGCTGTGGCCCACGATGACAAAACCGCAGCCCGCAGACTTCAGCATCGGTCCGGAAACCTCACCCGTGAAAGCGCCTTCGGTACCCCAGTACAGGTTCTGCGCCCCAACGGACACGTTCGAGCCGGTCGTCTCTTCAACCGCCGCCCCGATGTTCACGAAGGGCGGGCAGAGCACGATGTCATTCGTGGATCCGGCTACAAGTGGCTTAAAGGCCTGGAAGAACGCGCGAGTTTCGGCGACGTTCTTGAACATTTTCCAGTTCCCCGCCAATAAAGGTTTTCTCATATGATGTCGTGTAAAAAGCTAGTCCCTCTCACGATCGAAGTCCCGAAATTCTCGGCGATCGTCTGTCCCATGTCGCTCAAGGTGGCGCGCACGCCCAGATCGACTCCGGCGCGCACCTTCGGCCCGAAGGCCAGCAAAGGTGTGTACTCGCGGCTATGGTCGGTGGACTTTGTCGTCGGGTCGCAGCCATGGTCGGCAGTCAGCATGACCAGGTCATCTGGCCCGAGCGCAGCTTCCAGCGAAGGCAGCCACTCATCGAAGGCTTCCAGCGCGGCGCCATACCCTTCTACGTCATTCCGGTGCCCGTACTGCTGATCGAAATCCACCAAATTAACATAGATAACGCCGTCGGGTGCATCTTTCATGGCGGACAGCGTCTTTGCCATGCCCTCGGCATTATCTTTCGATTTCACATGCTCGCCGATGCCCCGGCCCAGGAACACGTCGAAGATCTTGCCCACGCTGTAGACCGGCACGCCCTTGCTCTCCAGCTTGTCGAGCAGCATGCCCGGCGGGGGCGGCACCGCGTAGTCATGCCGGTTCGGTGTGCGCTTAAAGTGCCCGGGTTGGCCCTCGAAGGGCCGTGCAATCACGCGCCCCACTTCATACTTGCCCGACAGAATCTCGCGCGCAATCTCGCACATCCTGTACAGTTCCCAGAGAGGAATCGTCTCTTCATGAGCCGCAATCTGGAACACGCTGTCGGCCGATGTATACACAATCGGCGACCCCGACTCCATGTGAAGTTCGCCCAATTCCGCGATAATCTCGGTTCCCGACGCTGCTTTATTGCCCAGCGTCGACCGCCCGATACGGTTCTCGAACTCTGTCATCACCCCGGGAGGAAAGCCATTCGGAAACAGCGGAAACGGCTTCTCCAGATGGATGCCGACCATCTCCCAGTGCCCAGTCGTGGTGTCCTTACCCGGCGAGGCCAGAGTGCATCTTCCGAACGCCCCGGCCGGATTCTCCGCCCGCTGCAGTTCCGGGATTGCCTTCAGATTGCCGAGACCGAGACGGCAGAGATTGGGCAGCTTCAGGCCACGTTGACGGGCGATATTGCCCAGCGTGTCGCTGCCCGCATCGCCATAAGCGGCCGCGTCGGGCATCTCTCCCACGCCAACACTGTCGAGCACTATCCAGATTACGCGCTTAAACACAGGCAAACCACCAATGTACCAGTCCGGCCAACCGGTCTACACTAAAGAGACGCCATGCAGACCAGACGCCTCTTTATAGGCAATGTCGCCACCGGCCTCGCCGGAACCCTCGCCACGGGTAAAGTTCTCGGCGCGAACGACCGCCTGCGCCTCGGCATCATCGGTGTGGGCGAGCGGGGCACGCAACTCGCGCGAGAAGCTCTTTCATGCGCAAATGTTGAAATCGCGGCCTTCTCCGACGTCTACAGCCGGCGTCTGGACGATGCGTCCGCCATCTCCAAAGAGGCGAAGCTCCACGCCGACTATTCCGAACTTCTGGCCGATAAAACCGTCGACGCAGTCCTGATCGCCACCCCGCAGCACCTGCACGCCGCACCTTTCATAGCGGCTCTCGATCAGGGCAAGCACGTCTACGTGGAACGTGCGATGGCCTTCACGCTGGATGAAGCGAAGCGCATGCGAACCGCAGCCCAGCAACACCCTGCCGCGAAGGTCCAGATCGGCCACCAGTTCTGCTCTTCCGGTCACGCGGTGGATGCGATCGAGTACCTCTCAAGCGGAGCCCTCGGGCAGGTGACAGCTATTCGCTCGCACCTGTACCGAAATACTCCTCACGGGAAACCGCAGTGGGCGCGTCCCGTGTTCCCCGACATGACGGTCGAAAACATCGCCTGGTCCAGCTTCCTCGGCGCGGCACCCCAGCGAGACTTCGACGCCCATCGCTTCGCGAATTGGCGCTACTACGACGATTATTCTGGCGGCAGCGTCCACGAAAACCTCTCCCAGCAACTGGCCTTCTGGTATCGCGTGATGGATATCGGGATCCCCACCGCGGTCACCATGCGCGGCGGTATCTATCGCTGGAAAGACGGCCGCGAAGTCCCTGACACCATGACCGTTTCCATGGAACACACGAACTGTCCGTGGGGCGATCTGCTTTTCACCTGGGACTCCGGCTTCGGCAACAACCATCCCGGCATGCTGGAAGAGTTGCTCGGCACGGACGCCACCCTCGTCCGGGCGCAGCAGATCCGCCTCGTTCCCCAAAAGGTGATTCAACCTGGCGGCGTGGAGATCACGGGCCAGACGCCAACCGCCCCCCGCGCCCACATGCAGAACTTCTTCGACAGCATCCGAACCGGCCAGACCACGAACTGCACCGTCGAAACCGGGTTCAAGGTGTCCGCCACCTGCCGCATGGCCCTCGAAAGCTATCGACTGGGTCGCACCGTCCACTGGGATCCCCAAAACGAGGAAATCGTCCAGCAGCCATAACAAGGGTGCTAAAGTAACCAAATGTCTCCCGGAGCCCCTGTCGCGCTCGCCGCGGGAGCCGCCTTCACCGCCGCTGTTGCTGCCGGTGCCTGGGCCGTTCGCGGCCGTTCATCCGCCGTCTTCGCGCCCTCCGTCTGGCGAGGTCCCACCACCCGAAAGGTCATCGCCCTCACGTTTGACGACGGACCGTCCGCCTCGACCCCTCGGCTGCTCGACTTGCTGGCCGCTTACGCGGTCCATGCCACGTTTTTCCAGATTGGCGAGAACACTCAGGTCCACCGCGACATCGCCGTCGCCACCGCGGACGCAGGCCACGAGCTTGGTAACCACTCGCAAACGCACCCGAACTTCGCACTCACAGACCCTGCCCGCGCCCTCGGCGAATTCACCCAGGCTCAACAAAACATTGCCTCAATCACTGGACGCACCCCCGTCTGGCTGCGGGCCCCGTATGGAGTCCGGTGGTTCGGGTTCCGCGAAGCCCAACGGCAGCTCGGCCTCACCGGTGTCATGTGGTCCGTGATCGGGAGGGACTGGACGCTGCCCGCGCCAGCCGTCGCGTCACGCGTGTTGAAGCACACAACGGCAGGCGGTATCATCTGTCTTCACGACGGTCGCGGTACCCTGAAGAATCCCGATGTGGAAGCCACTGTCGAAGCCGTGCGGCGAATTTTGCCGGAACTGCTGGAGCAGGGGTATCGTTTCGAAACCTTATCTGAACTTCTATGCCCGACGAATTAGCCATGGCCCAGCCTGCCAGTGACAGCAGCGGCGAACTCACCACCCGCGTGCTCCGCATCATCGCCGAAACGCAACGCAAGGACCCCGCGCAGGTCACCATCGACAGCGGCTTCGAAGAGCTTGGCATCGACTCCATGGACGGCGTCAACATCATTTTTGCCCTGGAAAATGAGTTCGACATCAACGTGCCGGATGAAGAAGTGAAGAATATTCGCAGCGTTCGTGACATGGTAGAAGGCGTCCGCAAGCTGGTGCTGGCCAAAGCTCCAGCCCCCTCCGAGGCGCCACCGTCCGCCTGATGCGCCGAGTCGTGATCACAGGCATGGGGGTGGTTTGCGCATCGGGTAAAACCCGTGACGAATTCCTTGCTTCGCTCCGGGCCGGACGCAGCGGCATCTCCCGCATCGAGAACATAGACATGCTTGACCTCCGCTTCCAAAACGGCGGCGAGGTCAAAGGCTTCAACGCCACGGACCACATGCCCGCAAAAGAAGCCGACATGATGGACCGCTTCGCCCAGTTCGCTGTCGTCGCGGCGCATGAAGCCGTGACCCAGAGCGGCGTCGAGTGGACGCCCGAACTGAAAGACACCACCGCTATCATCACCGGCTCGTGCGTTGGCGGTCAGACCGCGGAAGACCAGGGTTTCTGGGACGTGTACAAACTGGGCAAGCCCCGCGTTCACCCGATGACCATCCCCAAAACGATGGCCAACGCCGGTGCCAGTTCCATCTCCCTCCAGTTCGGCATCACAGGCCCGGCCTTCACCATCGCCACCGCCTGCGCTTCTTCGGCGCACGCCATCGGAATGGCTTTCCAGATGGTACGCAGCGGCATGACCGACTTCGCGATCACCGGCGGGAGTGAAGCCCCGTTCAGCTACGGCATTCTGAAGGCCTGGGAAGCGATGCGAGTGGTCTCCCCATCCGTCTGTCGCCCATTCTCGAAAGACCGCACCGGTATGATTCTCGGCGAGGGCGCCGCCATGCTCACGATTGAAACTCTGGATCACGCGCTCGCCCGCGGAGCAAAGCCGCTGGCTGAAATCGTCGGCTTCGGCATGAGTTCCGACGCGCACCACATCACGCAGCCGTCGTCCGAAGGCCCGGCCAAAGCGATCCGCCTCGCCCTGAAAGATGCGGGCCTCGTACCTGAGCAAATCGACTACGTGAACGCGCATGGCACCGGCACTACCGTGAACGACACCACCGAAACCCGCGCCCTGCATCTGGCCTTCGGCGACCACGCCCGCAAGCTGGCGATCTCTTCCACGAAAGCCATGCATGGCCACACCCTGGGCGCCGCCGGGGCCCTCGAATGCACGGCCGCGCTGCTGGGCATGACCAACGGCTTCGTCCCGCCCACCATCAACTACAACGAAGCCGACCCCGAGTGCGATCTCGACTACACCCCATGCACCGCCCGAACACTCGATTTCGAGTACGCTATCACCAACTCGTTCGCATTCGGCGGGCTCAATGCCGTCCTCGCGCTGCGTCGAATCTAATCCCTGATATACTCCCGTTTATGCGCTGACCAGAGAACTGGCGGCGACTGAAACTGTGTTGCCCTTCAAGGCCCGCAGGCAAAACCGGACCCGACCGTAACGGCGGGTACCTGAGGCGATGCTAAGCGAACTCAAACATCACGTCGATCACTGTGCTCGCGCGCTCGCTTGCAGGCGAAACGAGGCTCCGCGTTGAGTGTCACTGACTTCCTGAAAGCTAAAGAACAAGGCAGCCGCCTGTCAATGGTGACCTGCTATGACTACACCTTCGCCCGCCTGATTGCAGGCACGGCGATCGACGCCATTCTTGTCGGTGACAGCGCCGCCATGGTCGTGTATGGTCAGCCGTCAACCCTCTCCGCCACGGTGGACCTGATGCGTCTTCATACCGAGGCCGTCGTGCGCGGTGCTCCTGCCAGCTTCGTTATCGCGGACATGCCCTTTCTTTCGTTCCGCAAGGGGCCCCATGCCGCGCTCGAAGCAGCCGGAGTCCTGATGACGGCGGGTGCCCGTGCGGTCAAGCTGGAGGGCATTGACGGCCACGAGGACGTGGTCAAACGGCTGGTGGAGAGCGGCATCCCGGTAATGGGTCACCTCGGCATGCAGCCCCAGTCAGTGCACTCGTACGGCGGCTTCCGGGTCCAGGGGAAAGACGCCGGCGCGGCCGAGGACATCTCCCGTCAGGCAGACCTCCTGCAGAGCCTGGGAGCCTTCGCTGTGGTGCTGGAATGTATCCCAGCCTGGCTCGCCTCGAAGGTGACAACAAACCTGAAGATCCCCACCATCGGTATCGGAGCCGGCAACGGCTGCGACGGGCAGGTTCTCGTTCTGCAGGATCTGCTCGGGCTCAACATCGACTTTAAGCCGAAATTCGCCAGACCGTTCCTCGACGGCGCCAACCTCATCGCTGCCGCGCTGACTGACTTCCACCAGTCCGTCAGCGACCGAACCTTCCCCGCCCCCGAAGAGAGCTACCTCTGATGCGAACCTCGCATTCCATCACTGAGTGGAGAAAGCGCCGCCAGGAACTCCATGGCCGCACCGTCGGCTTCGTCCCCACCATGGGCGCTCTCCACTCCGGCCACGCTGCCCTGGTCACACGCTGCCGCGCCGAAAACGACATCGTCGTCGCCAGCATCTTCGTCAACCCGACCCAGTTCAACGATCCTCGCGACCTCACCCGGTATCCCCGAACTCTCGATCAGGACCTGCAGCTTCTGGAAAGCCTCGGCACCGACGATGTCTTCATTCCGTCAGCGGCCGGCATGTACCCGGACAGCAGCGCCCTTCGCATCATTCCCAGTGGAGTCGCGCCCGTCATGGAAAGCAGGTTCCGGCCGGGTTTTCTCGAAGGAGTCCTGACCGTAGTCCTCAAGCTCTTGAACCTTGTGCAACCCACTCGCTCGTACTTCGGCGAGAAGGACTACCAGCAGCTGCGCGCGGTCACCGAACTGGCCCAGACCTTCTTCTGCACCACAGAGGTTGTTCCCTGCCCCACGGTTCGCGATGCGTCCGGACTGGCGCTGAGTTCTCGCAATGCGCTGCTGTCCCCGGAAGGTCGTGCCAAAGCCGCCCGGATTTTCGAGAGCTTAACCACTTCCCCGGACTGCGCCTCAGCGGAACGAATGCTCCGCAACGATGGCTTCGAGATCGACTACGTGGAAGAACACTGGGGTCGCCGCCTCGCCGCCGTACATCTCGAAGGCGTGCGCCTCATCGATAACGTGCCCCTTCCCAATACAAGATAAGCGATGCTCCTCACACTCGACGTCGGCAACAGTCAGATCTTCGGAGGCGTCTTCGATGGCGACACCCTCAAACTCACGTTCCGCCGGACATCCGCCATCCGCGCCTCCTCTGATGAGTTCGGCACCTTCCTCCGCGCCGTGCTCCGCGAGAACGACGTCGACCCCCGCCTCATCACCTCCGCCGGCCTCTGCTCAGTCGTCCCCGACGCCGTCTACTCCCTCCGCAACTGCTTCCGCAAATACTTTGACCTCGAACCCTTCCTGCTGCAGCCCGGCGCCAAGACCGGACTGAAGATCCGCTACCGCAATCCCGTCGAAGTGGGCGCGGACAAAATCGCGAATGCCATCGGAGCCCTCGCGCGCTTCCCCGGCCGCAATCTGCTGATCGTCGATTTCGGCACGGCAACCACCCTCTGCGCCGTCTCGAAGGAGAAGGAGTATCTGGGCGGCATCATCACGCCCGGCATCAACATCTCGATGGCCGCTCTCGAATCCCAAACCGCTCGTCTGCCTGCCGTTGAGATCGTTCGCCCTACCTGGGTCCTCGGGCGGACGACAGTGGAAAGCATTCAGTCCGGCCTCTACTTCGGCACCCTGGCCACCGTTCGAGCCCTGGTAGCCGCAGTCACCACGGAGCACTTCGCGAGCGATCCTCCCCTCGTCATTGGAACCGGCGGCGTCGGCCGGCTCTTCTCGGAAGAACAGGTCTTCGATGCATTCGTGCCGGAACTCTCACTGCTCGGCCTGCGCCGAGCCATGGATATGGCCCGGTCCGACTAAAGCCTATACACTGGCTCTGACGCGAATGGCGATGCCGACACGCACCTTCGGACCCACCGGACGCCAGGTCCCCGTGATCGGTCAGGGCACCTGGAATCTCAGTCAGGCATCCGCGGCACAGGACGTTGAAGCCCTTCGTCGCGGCATCGATCTCGGCCTCACCCACATTGACACCGCCGAGATGTACGGCACCGAACGGACCGTGGGCGAGGCCATCAAAGGTCGCCGCAAAGAAGTCTTCCTCGTGTCAAAGGTTCTGCCCTCCAACGCTTCCCGCAACGGCACCATACAGGCCTGCGAGCGCTCGCTGAAAGCGCTGCAAACGGACCACCTCGACTGCTACCTGCTTCACTGGCGGGGCAGCACTCCGCTGGCCGAAACCTTCGCCGCTTTCGAAGACCTTCGCCTGGCCGGCAGCATTCTCTCGTGGGGCGTCAGTAACTTCGACGTCGATGATCTGGATGAAGCCCTCCACCTCGCAGGCCCCGGCGTGATTGCGTGCAATCAGGTGCTCTATCACGCGGGCGAGCGCGCCATCGAACACGCCGTCATGCCCTGGTGTGAGAAGCATGGTGTCGCGGTGGTGGCCTATAGCCCGTTCGGGTCCGGCAGCTTCCCCCGTTCAGGCACGCCCGGGCGTCAGGCACTGAATGAAGTGGCGCTCGTTCACGGAGTCACCCCACGGCAGGTGGCACTGGCTTTCGTGACGCGCTCACCCAACGTTTTCACCATCCCCAAAGCCGCCGCTGCAGCCCATGTGGAAGACAACGCGGCGGCCGCGAACCTGCAACTCGGTCCCGCTGACGTCGCGCGTCTCGAACGTGCCTTCCCCAAAGGCCCGAAACCCCGTTCGCTCCCCATGATCTGATGCTCACCAGACGGGCTATTCTCGCTGCGTTTGCGCTGCCCACAGCGCGGCAGGCTTCCCTGCTCCGTGAAGCCGCGGCGCGCGCTCTCGCCTACACCCGCGAACTTCCTGACTTCGTGTGCACCGAATCCATACGCCGTTCGGACAACGTTCGCAGCAGCGGCTGGCGCACCAAGGACACTCTCGAAGTGCAGGTTGGAATCGCCAATCGCCGCGAGTACTACAAGCTCATCACCCGCAACGGCAGCCCCACTACGCTCTCGTATCGGCAGGCGGGAGGCGCACTCACCGAAGGCGAATTCGGCAGCCTCCTGGCCGAGATCTTCCGTCCTGACGCGGCGAACTTCAGTCGCAAGCGCGAAATGAAACTCGGCGGACGGGAGATCGCGGTCTTCGCCTACGAGGTTCCTTCGGAAAGAGCGACCTACCGCCTCGAATACGGCTACCGCTCCGGCCAGCCGCAAACCACGCGGGTCGGGCACAAAGGGGAGGTCTGGATCGACGCTGAATCCAGCCGCGTCGTTCGCGTGGACCAGACCGCTACGATCCCGAAAAGCTTCCCCCTGAAAGTCTCCAAAACGACGCTGGACTTCGCCTGGACTGAGATCGCCGGAACTGAGTGGCTCCTGCCTCGGCAGTCGATTTCCATCATGGGATCCAACGAAATTCTCACGAGAAACGAAGTCGTTTTCCGCGATTACCGGCGCTTCACCGCCGACTCCTCCGTCGTGTTTGAGCAGCCCTGATTCGCACGGTGGCGAAACGGCATTCCGGCGGCGTAGAATGAACTCATGAAAGACAGATGCATGGAAGACAACAGCGGCAGCCTCTCCTGGTTTGTCGCGGGCCTGGCAATAGGAGCCGCCGCCGGTATGCTGTACGCGCCGCAGGCGGGCCGCGTGACGCGCCGCAAAATCAGCCGCACGGCAACAGACAGCCGCGACGCCGTTGAGCACAGCGGGAAAGAACTGATGGAACGCGGCAAGGAACTCTACGACCGCGGTAAGAAGATCGCCGATGACGCCGCTGATCTCTTCGAGCGCGGTCGCAAGCTCGTCCAGAGTTAACCGGTTGGGTTCGGTTTCGCTGGTTCTGGAAATCGGCAACTTCCGCATCACGAGTGTGCGAGCCGGCTCCTACTGGTGGGACGGCGGCACCTTCTTTGGAGTGGTTCCCAAAACACTCTGGGCAAAAACCCAGCCTCCCGACGAACAAAATCTGATCGAAGCCGGCTTCAACTGTTTCGTCGTCGAGAATGACGAACGCCGCATTCTGATTGAGACTGGCGGCGGGGTCCGGCATGACGAGCGTGCGAGAGCCCGCATGCGCACGCCAGCTCCCGTTCGCATCCGTGAGGCCATCTCGGCCCATGGCTTCGAGCCCGAAACGATCGACACCGTGATCAACACTCACCTCCACTGGGACCACGTCGGCGGCAACACCGTGGATGAAGGCGGTCGGGCGGTGGCCTCCATGCCGAACGCCCGCTACTTCGCCCAGCGCGGTGAGTTGGATCACGCCCGCGAACGGCATCCCCGCGATTCCGTGAGCTATCGCGAAGTAAACTATGAGCCGCTGCTCGAAGCCGGTCAAATGCAGCTCATTGACGGCGACAGTGAGGTACTGCCCGGCCTTCAGTTGACCGTTACACCGGGCCACAACCGGTCGATGATGGTGGTGACCCTCAAGTCCGGCGAAGATACGTGGTGCCACTTCGCTGATCTTGTACAGTTCGCCGTGAACGTCACGCCGACATGGGTTTCCGGCTTCGATCTCTACCCCCTCGAAGCCATCGACAATAAGACCCGACTGCTGACGCAGGCCGCTGCCGAAGGTTGGTGGTGCAGTTTCGGTCATGAACCCGTGACCAGTTTCGCCCAGGTGGAATCGAAGGACGGTAAATGGCGCACAATCAACAATCGCACTTAGCCGGGTTTCAGAACGCTCCCTACGCCGACTTCACTCAAACCGAGACTCGCATGGCGATGGAAGCTGCGCTGGCCAGGGTACGGGGCGAACTCGGGCAGGTTTGGACCCTGATGGTTGCCGGTGAGCGGATCAAGACGGGCGACACATTCGACAGCACCAACCCCGCCCGCCCTGACGAGGTCATCGGGACCCACCAAAAAGCGAACCCGATCCTTGCCGCCCGCGCCGTAGAAGCCGCGTATGAAGCCTTCCCCGCCTGGAGCCGGACACCCGCCGCTGACCGGATCGCGATGGCGCATAGGGCCGCAGCCATCCTTCGCGAACGCCGCATGGATCTCAATGCCTGGCTCGTCCTCGAAGCCGGCAAGACCTGGGTTGAAGCGGAAGCCGAGTCCGGCGAGGCGATCGATTTTTGCGATTACTACGCCTGGGACATGGCCCGCCTGGACGGTGCCCACAACGTTCTTGAGCTACCTGGCGAGCAGGGCGAGATGCGCTACCTGCCTCTCGGTGTCGGCATCGTGATCCCGCCATGGAACTTCCCGCTGGCGATTCTCGCCGGCATGACCGTGGCCGCTCTGGTGACCGGCAACACCGTTGTCATCAAGCCATCCAGCGACACCCCGACCGTGGCCGCCGTGTTTGCTGAAGTCCTGCTCGAAGCTGGGTTTCCGGCAACGGCTTTCGCTTTCATCACGGGCAGCGGCGGCATCATCGGCGACGCACTCGTCGGGCACCCGAAGACGCGCTTCGTCAGCTTCACGGGTTCGCGCGACGTCGGACTGCATATCAACGGGCTCGCAGCGAAGCCCCAGCCCGGCCAGATTTGGATCAAGCGGGTGGTGGCCGAAATGGGCGGTAAAGACGCGATCATCGTCGACGCCGAATGCGACCTCGCTGCCGCCGTCGAAGGCGTCACCCTCTCGGCCTTCGGCTACCAGGGCCAGAAGTGCTCCGCCTGCTCCCGCGCCATCGTTCACGCGGACGTCTACGATGAGTTCCTCGCCCGCCTGAAGCCGCGCGTCGAGCAAATTGCCGTGGGCAGCCCGGAAGACCCGGCCTTCTACATGGGGCCGGTCATCAGCGCGGCCGCGAAGAAGACGATCCTCAATTACATCCAGACCGGAACGGCGGAAGGCCGCCTGCTCACCGGCGGCGACGAAATGCCTGGGGATGGTCACTTTATTCAGCCGACCGTGATCGCGGACATCACTTCTTCAGATCGCGTCTTCCAGGAGGAGATTTTTGGCCCGGTCCTCGCAGTGACGAAGGCCCGCGATTTCCAGCACGCCCTTGAACTCGCCAACGACACGGAGTACGGCCTCACCGGGGCACTCTATTCATCCAATCCCGAACACATCCGGCGGGCACGCGAAGAGTTTTTCGTTGGAAATTTGTACATCAACCGCAAATGTACCGGAGCCATGGTGGGCTGTCACCCGTTCGGCGGCTTCAACATGTCCGGCACCGACTCCAAAGCGGGCGGCCCCGATTACCTGCAGCTGTTTCTGCAGGCTAAGTCCATAGCAGAGAAGAAGCTTTGCTAGGATAAAAGAACCCCGATTAGAAGGGGACGAAGAAACAATAACGACAGAGTTAAACCTGATCGACACGGCGCAAAAGGGGACTTTCGAGTCCCCTTTTGTTTTTTGCTTGACAGTACCTTGACGTTCCCTTACACTTCATTCAATCTGTCTTCGGGCTCGCTCTGCCGCGAACCGAACCTTCCCTCCTTGTTTGAGTTCTCCCTCCAACCCAACAAGGAGTCTTATGTCCCGCACGTCCGAAAACCAAACAGAAACATTGATTCACAGAGGCTTCTCGCGCCGCCAGGTTGGCCGGATCTTTTCGGCCATTTCCGCCGGTGCCGCTGCCCTGCCCTTCACTGAATTCGCTCAGGCACAGGAAGCAGAGCGTCGGGCCAGAGGAGGCGCACGCGGCCCCATGGACCCGAACGTGGTCCGCATCAGCTCCAACGAAAACCCGCTCGGGCCCTGCAAGGAAGGTCTCGAAGCGCTGATGAAAATCGCTCCGCTGGGTGGACGCTACTCCCCCACCGGTGAGCAGCAGGACTTCATCAAAACCATCGCAGAAATCGAAGGCGTCAAAGAAGATTACGTTGCAGCGTTCGCCGGCTCCAGCGACCCGCTGTTCCGCGCCTCGTGCGCCTTCTCCTCTCCCACCAGAAGCTGGACCATGGCTGACCCCGGTTACGGCGGCGGCGCACCCCAGTTCATTGGTGCGAAGACCGTTAAGGTCCCGCTCGCCGCCGATTACTCACACGACGCCAAAGCCATGTTCAAGACCGACCCCAAAGCCGGCGCCTATTACGTCTGCAACCCGAACAACCCGTCGGGCACACTCACCTCGCGCGAGCAGATCGAGTTCCTGCTGGCCAACAAGCAGCAAGACGCGGTTGTGGTTGTCGACGAAGCCTACATCCACTTCTCTGAAAATGCCAAACCGGCCAGCGATCTAGTCGCCGCAGGTAAAGATGTCATCGTCCTGCGCACGTTCTCGAAGGTATATGGCATGGCGGGTATCCGCGCGGGCTTCGCGCTCGCCCGTCCTGACCTGCTCGCCAAGATGCGGCCTTACGGCGGCGGCATGTTGCCGATCACGGGCATCGCCTGCGCCACCGCCAGCATGAAAGCGAAGGGCGTGGTCCCGGAACGCCGCGCCATCAACAAGAAGATTCGCGAGAGCACCTTCGCCTTCCTCGACAAGAAGAACAT
>JAOAPO010000556.1 GCA_025462945.1 Bryobacterales bacterium | reverse complement strand
GCCGACGGAGAAACTAAAGCTTGGCGGGACGAGCGGAATCCTCGCATCATTTCGTTGGCATGACCGAGCTGTAACTAAAACCCTAACCAAGGCGGGGAGTATCCGCGATATGGGAGGATATAGCGCCCTAATGAAATCAGCGCTTAGGCGCTGAAGAGACCCCGCGATACACCCACGTTTGGCTTGAGATGCCAGCGGAAGCAACTCGTGCGAGTTCAGTCCCCCTCTCCGCACGTCAGATCGTAAGGGATTAGCGGCTATCGATAACCGGTGGCCCGTTCTTTTTTTGGGGACTGTAGCGGTCATGTAAATCTCCGGGCCCCCACGGCAGGGTCGCGACTAACATGCTCCCCCTGGCGCCGTAGCGCACCTGAGGCAAGTGTCCGCGTCGCCACTTTGGATGAGATGCTGACGTTCACGTTCGCAGAACGCACCCAGTTCGTGATCTCTGATACAATTCATACCTCCCGGTCTTAAGTAGATGCCTGCCGATCACAGCGCTGTAGACAGCACGCTTGGCTATGCGTTTCAGACGCTGCACGCCCTGGTCATACTCTTGCGCGCCGCCGATAACGAAAGTGTCTCGATTGAACTAACGGATGACGTCACGCTGCATCACAGCCGGTCGACGCTGAACTCGCCCGAAGAAACGAGGCTCCAACTCGCTCATAGCATTCGAGCTAGGATGCCGGAGCTTGGACTCAGTAGTGCCAAGCTCTGGAAGACGATCAGGATTTGGGCATCGGAATACAATCCTAACGAACGCTACTTTCTGATTACCTGCGCACCGATTTGCAGCGAGCTTGAGTGCCTGGCGGGTGATGCTGACCGAGCGGGGCTACAACGCCTACTTGAAGACGAGGCCAACCGAGTGGTGGACGAAAGGGACCGCAGAGTACACGCCCATGACGAGCGGATTTCAGGCTGCCGGGCGTTTCTGGGTCTCTCCCCCGCCCTTCGCTTCGAACTGCTGAAGCGCACGACTGGACTGAACCCGAGAATTGAGACATTCGCAATTGGCACACTTAGCAGGGAAAGGACTGCGAGTGGCGAAGCGAACGATTGGGCGGTATCCCAAAGCATTCCGAAAGATGGCGGTCGAGCGGCTAAAAGGCTGCGACAACATCGTCGCGCTCTCGGCTGAGTTGGGCGTGCATCGGCGGCTGTTGTACAAGTGGCGCGATCAGTTGGAGCCGATCGACGACGGCCAAAGTCCGCCGGAGAACAGCAAAGAGCGTGAACTGCGATTGCAGGTCTCGCAACTGAAGCGGCTGGTGGCGGACAAAACACTGGAAGCCGATTTTTTCAGAGGTGCCTTGCAAAAAGTCGAGGCTCGACGCCAAAGCAACACGAAATCTGGCGACACGGCATCTACGACCAGATCCGGGAGCTGATGTCAATGCAAGGCAACCTGAGTATCGAGCGGATGTGTCAGTTGGCGACAGTGAGCCGGGCTGGTTTCTACCGGTCGCTGCAGGAGCAAGAGCCTGTCGAAGAGGATATGGAGGTTCGGTCGACGATCCAGAAGATCTTCGCCGAGCACAAACGGCGCTACGGATATCGGCGGGTGAGTGCAGAACTACGACGCTGCCGGATGCAGGTGAATCATAAGCGTGTGGCGCGTCTGATGCGTGAAGACAATTTGCTGGCAGTGCAGCCGAAGGCTTTCGTGGTCACGACGGACTCCGATCACGAGTTGGAGGTATATCTCAATCTGGCCAGCCGGATGACGCTGACTGGCATAAACCAGCTTTGGGTGGCCGACGTCACCTACATCCGGTTGCACCGGGAGTTCGTTTTTCTTGCAGTGATCCTGGATGCGTTCTCGCGCAAGGTAGTTGGCTGGAAGCTGGATCGAACTCTGGCGGCGCGCTTGCCGATCGCAGCGCTGGAGAAGGCGATCACGGAACGAACGCCGCCACCCGGAGTTGTTCATCATTCCGACCGCGGCGTCCAGTACGCATCCGGCGTTTACGTTGCCGTGCTCCGGAAACACGGCATGATCCCGAGCATGAGCAGGCCGGCGAATCCCTACGACAACGCCAGCTGCGAGAGCTTTATGAAGACTCTCAAACGGGAGGAGATCTATGCCAACGAGTACCGCGACCTCGATCAGCTGCGAGACAACATCGCGGCGTTCATCGACAACTACTACAATCGCGTCCGGCTTCATTCGGCGCTTGGCTACAAACCGCCCGAGGAATTCGAACAGGCCGCCTACCCCGCGACGATCTCGCAGGGGGCGACCATGAGTTTTTCAGGCATGGGGAGATCTACCGATCCGATGTAGCATCAAGGACTGAAGGGGAACCGGCGACCGGTTCCCCCGACCATCGTCTCGATGAGTCTCCAACTGGCTATTCCTTGGCGGGTTGGTCTCCACCAGAGCCTGCCTCCGCTTCGCCAGTTGAGGACCATTGTGCGGGAGAAGAGGCTGTTTGAGTAGGAAAAATCATTAAACGGCAAGTGTGCCAATTGCCCTTTGTCTCAGCCGAGGGGTTCACCCCAATGAACTGTGTCATAACTGTGCCAAAACTCTGCAGGGTCGATGCCACCGTTTGATGCGCGTGCGACGTCCGCAACGATGGCCCACAAGACGATCTGCCAGTCAGAGGCCGCACGCAGAACGGCTACTTGCCGACAGCCCACAACGTTTGCCGCACCGTCAGACTTGCCTTAATCTGCGTTGAAGGTTTGCAACCAATGACCATGCCACACGTGGCAGCGGCTTCGCTGCGCTAGGTCTGTTGGTTCTAGTCTCACGCTACAAGAACATCGACAACCGGGAGGATCTATAGCGTAACGCGCGCACAACTTCAAAGTTTACGCATTCTAAAGCCATATCGGGCCGTTCGGTGGTGCGGCCCAAGACCGAACTTGATAACAGAGGTGAGGAAGCTAAGTTCCTGTCAATTCCGATCACAGGGCGTGGACGCGCACAAGCAGCACGGGACAAGCAGCACGGGGCTTGCCACGAGGCGTACCATGTGGGTCGTGACTTGTCATGTAGCCGAAGTTTCGACACGTCCCGTGCGTGACCTCGGGAAGGATCCAACCATTCACGCCGCATGCGGCATCTATCTGCTTACCCCCGCCATCCAGTTCATCGTTACGGTGATCGCGTTGTCCCCTGGGGCTTCCGAGGGTATAGCAAAAAGAAACCGGCGACCATTATCAGCCGGGACATAATTCGTCCGGTAAACCGAGCCCTGTGCCGGAACATGCGCCTGGAACAGCACTTGGGGCACCGCAAAGGCAGGCCCCTGAGAGACCGATACAACCATGAGCTTCTGATCCGCCGACAAATAATAGATTTCTCGCCCATCGCGACGCCATCGGGGCTCGGTTCCCCCGGCCGTTGATAGCTGCCACTTTCGCTCTGAAGTGGGAAAAGTCTGGACATATGTCTCGAATTTTCCCGATTCGTTCGACGCGTAGGCTATCAGATGGCCGTCCGGTGAGAAGTTTGCCTGAATCTGTTCTCCGGGGCCTTTGATTATTGGAGTGGGCTTTTCGTTCGTGAGGGCTGGCAGCAACCAGATGTCATAGCCCGTCGCAGGTGATGGTGCGGCTAACAGGCTGGAGTGACCGTCTGGAGACCAATCTGTGGGTACATGCGCGAATGATTGCATGCCCGCCGACTGGGCGAGCTTATGGGTTAGTACGGGCTGGACCTGACCGCCGCCGTTCGCGCTCTGCTGGTAAAGCTCGATGGCCGCACCCTCACGATTAGTGCGGAACAAGAGTCGGGCGTTGTCGGGGGCCCAGATCACCGATGAATTCAGTATTGGTCCAAAGGTGACGCGGGTCGTGCTGCCCCGTCGTAGATCCGCTGTCCAGATGTCCGGGCGGCTTGTTTTTCCGTCTATCGCGGACAGCGCCAGCATCTCCTCGTTAGGAGACAGTCGGAAATCCATGTAGTCGGCTTCCGCTCCGACGGTCCCACCGCGGTTGCCACTTCGGTCGAACCAAGTCAATCGGCCCGTGTGGAGCATCGCTTCAGCATGAGCCAGTAGTCCACTGCGCGATACCGAGATTGCCGTGTGTGAGGTGCTTGTGCGACCCACCCGCTGTGTGAAACTCGACCGGCTGCCCGTGAGTTCCAGGCTCCGGGCATCAAAGGGTTGCGCAAGCAAGATATCCCCATCTACAAACAGCAGATAACCCGCGGGTACGTATGCTGCGTCCGACTCACTCTTGACCACCAGCTTGCCCGGCGCTCGTCCATCCAAGGACGCAACGTATATACCTCCGTACTCTTTGCCTGCGCGCGCATAGTAAAGAAAGTGCCGACCGTCCGGCAGAAACTGGGGCCAACGGTGCGCAACCTCGCCGTGTGATGTATTCAGCTCGGTAATAGGTGTGCGTGGCCCCCCAGAAGCGGCCGTCCCAAAGATCCCCCCGTCTCCTGACGAGAAGAGGATAGTATCGTCGGCGCTCCACGTACCACCAAAAACATCCGAGATGTCGTCAGCCAGAACCTGCGCCGTTCCCCCTTCGGCGGGTATTTTCTTTAATTGCTTTCCAGAAAAGAAGGCAATCCAACGGCTATCCGGCGACCAGAAGGGCAGAAATGCGTTGTCGGTTCCCTCCAGCGGATGTGGGGTGGTTTCACCCATCGGCCGGAGCCAAAGGAGGGGCTTGCCACCCTCGACGTTTGCAGCGGAGACAATGGCCGATCCATCGGGAGAAAGCGCGAACTGCGGGATCGGCACCGAGGTGTTTGGCGGTGACGAAAAAGCGCCATTGTGGGGAGGCCCCACGGTAAAACGGACGAGTTTCTCGGCGGCTGCTTGCGGCCGTGTTGACCATCGTCCGAGCAGTGCCGCTGAGACAAGTACGCCCCCAACCATCGCTGCCCATACCCAGCGGTGCCGGCGGGGTGCAGCGGATACTGTCCTGCGCACCTCCGATGCGGACCATTGCACCATGACTTTCAAATCCCTGGCCGTCTGCCATCGCTCGCCGGGGTCCTTAGCCAGGCATCTGCGGATTACTTTTTCGAGTGGTTCCAGCTCCGGCAACTGCTCCGGCTCCTGCGCCAGAATAGCCGCTATAACGCTTGCCGCCGAATCACCGCGGAACGCCCGTTTCCCCGTCAACATCTCGTACATGACGCAGCCGAATGCGAACAGATCAGTACGAGGGTCTGCTTCTTTGCCCTGCAACTGCTCAGGCGCCATATATTGCACAGTGCCTATAATCTGCCCCTCGGCAGTCAAAGCTGCGGTCAGTGTGGTGTCACTGTCCCTAACAGGATTGGTCTGCTTCGCCAGCCCGAAATCGAGCAGCTTAATACCCCTATTGGTGACCATGATGTTCGCTGGCTTGAGGTCGCGATGGGTGATGCCTTTGCTGTGCGCCGCGTCCAGCGCGTCCAGGATCTGGACGGCGTACTCGGATGCTCTGGCGACTGGAAGTGGGCCCTGTAACTGTCTGCCAGCGACCAACTCCATAACCAGATAATTGGGACCCACATCGTATAACGTGCAGATATGAGGATGATTCAACGCCGCCACTGCACGAGCTTCTCGTTCGAATCGATCGGTGAAGTCCGCTTTCGCCAGTTTCAAAGCCACCGTGCGGCCAAGGCGGCTGTCACTCGCCTTCCAGACCTGACCCATGCCTCCTTCGCCCAGAGGCGAGATCAACACGTAAGGTCCAAACTTGTCGCCGGGAGAAAGTCCCATAGTGTTTGCACATTTTAACCCACCCAGTGCAAGCGGCCAGCCGTCGCAGCCGCGGTGTCGTTAACATGTGATCTGTCCGGTCGAGTTAACGTGATCTGTCCGCTTCTTGATAAGGAGCGGCACGTCAGGCGGGGGTGTGACCCCGAGCCCGACGCTTCTGAAATGGACCGAATGATGAAGTTACAGGATGTGTTGTTGAAAGCCATGGCAAAGAAGATCACATGGTGGGCGACGGCGGAGATCTTTTGCAAAGCGTAGACGTCGAGCTAGATTCCGTCCGCGTGAGCAGTTCCGAACGCGCAGGCCCCGGTTGGACGGCTCTGCGCGGGGAGGGACCGGCACTATCCTGTACATCAGCTTGTGTTTGACAGCGGTCCGATTTGTCTCCTACACCCCGGTCAGCGCGGCCCGTGGAGCTACCGCTGGCCGGGACAAGGTGCGCTTAGTGCCAGCCCTGATTGGTTGCGAAGACGTCGTTTGCTATAGACGTCATGGCTCCCGCGAGCGGCACCATACTCCCTTGGAGTTGAAGTCCCAAATACGCTGCATTCTGAGTTGAAGCCGACTTGCCATCTGCGCGTGTAACGCCCGTTTGTCGCCTGCCCAACTGGCAGCCTCCCAGTGACTGGAACGAGCGTCCTTACCGCAATCGCGGTTTTCACAGGCAGGCATCGCGAGCTCCGGCCATCCACGGCTGACCGGCTTCGGCCCTCGGCATTCTGGGGTCAGCCCCTAACCCGGATATTTACCTGCATGATAGGTGGCCAAACCGGGGATCATCTGCTCCATTCCAAGTGCACGAAGTACGTCAGCCTGAACGGGCGCCATGGACTCGTTAAGGCTGTTTGCACCGAAGTCCATCCCACATACAGTACGGAGCGGGCGCGCGCCAGCGGGCAACTGCAGAAGCCGCAGAATGGCATCTGCGACATCCTGGGTGCGAGGGGCGTTCACTGACCCAAAGAGTTCAGCAAAGTGCCCCACGAAATGATCGCGGAGTCCCGTCAATGGACCGTAGCTGGCAAGGCGATCCGGATCGCCAGGCGCGGGACTGTTGGGCAGGAGTTGCGACGGGTACGGCCCAGGCTCTACAATCACACTCTCCACGCCACTCCCCGCCAACTCATATTGCAGGATTTCGGCGAACGCCTCCAATGCAAACTTGCTTGCACAATAGGGTGCACAACCCGGAAACAGGAGGCGTCCAACAATCGACGTGACGTAGACGATCAATCCGCTGCGCTGTGAGCGGATGTGGCGGAACTGCGCGCGACACGCGGAATGGTCCCATGAAATTCACATTCACGGCGTCAAGTACCTGCTCTTCGGTGAAACCCTCGGCGAGACCGATCGACATGACGCCGGCGTTGTTGATCACAACATCCAGCCCCCCCTGTTCCCGGAGCACACAGTCCACCGCGCGATCAACGGAGTCGGCGTTGGAAACGTCCATTTCGAGCGTCCGCAGTGAGAGCTTCTCGTCAGATGCGAGCTTCTCCAACTCCTGCGCCGGCCCGGCGTTACGCGCAGCGACATCGCGCATCGTCGCGTAAACGATGTGACCAGCCCGTGCGATCGTTTCGGCGGCTAACCGGCCAATGCCACTGCTTGTGCCCGTGATCAGAACTATAGATGGCATGAATGAATCCTTCCTTGAAATCTCTCGAACATCCTCTCACATAGCTGAATCACACCGGAAGAGTCCGGTTACCCTCGATTGAGACCCGGCGGTCTTCGCAGCTACCGGGGCGCTGTTACCGCAATTGCCGTGTTACCTTCCCTCTCTCGTGACATTTCGGCCCGAGGTCGATTGGTCAACAGAGCCATCAAAGGTATGCAGGCCGTACCGGCTACGTCCGTGCCGGATGATGCTGTCAGGCTGAGACTCACAATCGGGATAAGCATTGGATATGCGCCGAACGCGTTTCCGAGGACCATTGATATACGCTCCGCTGCAACGCAGAACGCACACTGCAAAGCGTGCTCCAAACCCGCCGCCTGGGTTTGCGGGAGCGGGTTGCGGGCCTCGTCAGGTGAGTTCTCCGTCGGGAATGTGGGCGGTGAGTCTCGGTGCCGAGCGGCAACATGGATCCACTTGCTTGCGGCCACCTCATCTGGTCTGAGACTCGCGTCCGCTTTGTGAGTTCGTCGTTATCGCCTGTATAATGACGCAGATGCTAGGTGCCATCAGAGCTGCGGCCTGCAGTAGAGTTCTGCGAGCCTGCTGCCGGAGGGTCGCGGACGCTCGCCGCTTTTTAGTGTTGATCGTTGTGCCGCTTTTGGTGGTTGAGCGTGGCCGGCCGCAACTCACCCCGCTGCGAGCACGGCCGCCGTTTCACATTGCGGAAGCGACCGTTGAGGATATCCACAGGGCTCTCAGCACCGGGCAGGTGACGTGTCGCACACTGGTTGCGTTATATCTCAAGCGTATTCAGGCGTATGATCACGCCGGTCCTGCTTTGAATACGATTCAGAACGTAAACCCGACTGCCTTGGGCGAAGCAGACCGGTTAGACGAAGCGTTCCGTGCATCCGGGTTTACCGGACCCCTGCATTGCATCCCCGTCGTAGTGAAGGATCAAGTGGACACCAGGGACTTGCCCACTACTTTTGGTTCTATTCTATTCAGGAATTTCGTGCCCCTTGAGGACGCGACCGTAGTCACCAGGTTGAGGAATGCGGGAGCGGTCATTCTTGCTAAGACAACCATGGGAGAGTTCGCCGCAGGTTTCCTTGGGTCCGGTTTCGGCATCGTCCGAAATGCTTATGATCCGCATCGGTATGCGAGCGGCTCATCTGGAGGAACAGCTTCAGCTATCGCTGCGAACTTCGCGAGTGTCGGAATCGGCGAAGACACAGGAGGTTCGATCCGCGGCCCCGCCGCCGTAAACGCACTTGTTGGGCTTCGGCCTACAGTACCGCTGGTGAGTCGATTCGGTTTGCTCCCGGCAAGACCTACGATAGACACTCTGGGCCCGATAACGCGCACCGTACGTGAGGCTGCGATCCTGCTGGACGTTTTGGCGGGATATGACCCGCAGGACCCAGTGACAGCATACGCGGTTGGGCACATACCGGCCTCGTACACGGCTTCGCTGTCGACCGAGGGACTCAAAGGAACTCGCCTTGGTTTTATAAGCGCACCGATGGATCCCCGTGCAGATCCTTCGTCTGATGAGTACAAGCGATTTCGTGTCGTGACAAACCAAGCCATCAGCGACCTGCGAGCACTCGGGGCTGAGGTCATTGACGCTCCTGCACCGCCGGACCTGAACGAACGCATTCGGAAGCTGTACGAAGAGAACATTTTCGAAACTGATCGAGCGATGAGCAACTACTTCGCTCTGCATCCCAACGCGCCACTGAAGTCTCTCGCCGACATCCTTGCGTCCGGCTCCGTGGTTCCCGCACGGGTTGCGGCACTTAGACGCACTCTGGGCAGATCGGTGGAGGAAGCTGGGTATCTAAAACTGCTGCTACTTCAGGAGGAGACGCGGCGACTGGTACTCAATTTGATGGCTCAGCGCGACTTCGACGCGATAGTCTACGCGACTTTCGACCATCCTCCGGCCGTCATCAGTGCTGATGCCTTGACGAACGCGAAGACGGACCTTCAGGGACTTGGGAACAATCGCCGCCTCAGTCCCGTGCTGGGCTTTCCCGCGTTGACGGTGCCTGCGGGTTTCACCGATCAGGGCCTGCCGGTCGGCATTGAGTTTATGGGCCGCCCGTTCGCGGAGACAACACTATTGCGAATCGGGTACGCCTATGAGCAGGGCACTCACCATCGGAAGCCACCCAAAAGTGTTCCACCGCTGAGGAACGAACCTTAGCGGAAATCCCTGCGAACAACGCGGCGCGCAGCCTGCGTAGACTAAGTATTGATGCGAGTTCTCCCTGGTACTCAGCGCAGAGGCGCCCCCGCCCCTTGCGTCCGAGCAGCACGAGCTCCGGCTCCGGAATTTCAAGACCGAGAGCGGAGTGACACTTCCGGAAGGACCGCGCTCGCCAGCGCAGCCGCGAGGAGTCGCTCCTGCAAGACCTGGAAGATCGCAGTTAAGGCTAAGTACGCCCGGCTGAAGGCCGGGTTCTACGGCACGGACAACGTGGCACGCGAGTGGCGTAAGCAGATGGCTCGCATCCTGTCCCAGCTTCAGGAGATGCGACCGGAGCACCGGGCATGAAGGTCGCCATCTATGCCCGCGTCAGCACGAAAGACAAGGGCCAGGACACTGAAAACCAGATCCGGGAGCTACGGCACTTCGCCGACTCATCCGGCTGGACGATCAGCAACAAGTACATCGATCGCGCCTCCGGCAAGAGCGGCGACCGAGACCAGCTTCAGGCGATGCTCACGGA
Organism: Bryobacterales bacterium; assembly: GCA_025462945.1. Lineage (GTDB taxonomy): Bacteria > Acidobacteriota > Terriglobia > Bryobacterales > Bryobacteraceae > BOG-234. The sequence goes on along the minus strand of JAOAPO010000556.1, from coordinate 2,477 downwards.
CGCGTCTAAGCGCAAATTTAAAGGCGTCCTGGTCTGGGCACTCGACCGTTTCACGCGAGAAGGGATCGAACAAACCTTCGCTTACGTCCGGCAACTGACCGACCACGGCGTTGACTTCATCTCTTACACGGAGGCCCACTTTCGAACTACGGGACCAGCCGGAACCCTGATGCTGGCCGTCGCGGCCTGGATCGCGGAGCAGGAGCGGAAGCGGATCAGCGACCGAACGAAGGCAGGCATGGAGACTGCGCGGCTGAAGGGCAAGGTCCTCGGGCGGCCAGCAGTCAAGATCAACAAGGCCAGAGTGCTTGAACTGCATGAGGCCGGCAACGGCGTCGCGAAGATAGCCATGGCGCTGTGTGCTGAAGGGCAGAAGGTTTCGCGCGAGACTGTTCGGCGGGTACTGCGACGGCGCACCGAAAGGTAAGTGGCCACGACAGCGGGATCAACGCAACTTAGCGGGTTTCATGAGGGGCCGCGAGCCTGTCCATCAAGTCAACAGTCCTCGCACTTGCTGTGCCTTACCGCGCGGGGCGAGACAGCTTAAACCGTTCGCTCGATTCTTGGACGAGTGGCTGAGTGCGTCTGATCAGAGGCTCTCTAGCTAGGGATCCTTTATTCCTGTAGCGATGTATAATCCAAAATCATGGAGCGCCCAAATGTTGTCTTATGCGGCATTCTGCTCGTCATGCTCAGCTTGCCAGCAGTGCGTGCCGCCGAACTTCACGCGCTGACCTCGGCGGCCCTCACTGAGGCTTATGGTGAAATCATTCCCGAGTTCGAGCGTGCCACCCAGACCAAGGTTGTGACTTCATTCGGTGGCAATGACATTCCGGGACGGCTTGAAGCGGGTGAGTCCGCAGACGTGGTCATCATCTGGCGGACACACCTCGACAAGCTGGTCAATGAAGGGATACTTGTCCGGGGCACTGAGTTGGATCTGGTGCAGTCGCGCATAGGTGTCGTGGTTCGCGACGGGGCTCCCAAACCTGACATTAGTTCCGTCGATGCCCTTCGTCGAACACTCCTCAGCGCAAAATCCATTGGCTATTCAGACAGCATCAGCGGAGTGTATGTATCGACTGAACTGTTTCCAAAGCTAGGCATTGCGGAGCAAGTAAAAAGCAAGAGTAAGCGAATTGAAGGAATGCGTGTGGGTGCCGCCATAGCACGTGGTGACGCGGAGTTAGGACTCCAGCAGATCAGCGAGCTTTTGCCGATATCAGGAATTCAATACGTAGGGCCTCTGCCGCCTGAGGTTCAACGAGTTACGATTTTTGCCGCAGCAAGCGTCCGAAAGGCAAAGAACCCCGCGGGGGCAAGCGCGCTTATCCGCTTTCTCACCTCGTCGGCTGCCGCCGAAGTATTCACCAGAAAAGGCTTGGATCCGATCACGCAAGGAAACCGCTAACCAGCGGTTACGGAAAAGTTGCGCCCGTCCAGCCGACTTGCATCGTCGGCAGCGAGTTGGCAAGCGGTCAGAGTTCGTTGAGAGCTGTTTGACTAAGCCGTAAAGGGCATTGATCGCGTTGCTGATTGTAGTCGAAGGCGATTTGCTCACCCAAGTCCCTTCAGCGCCCGCAGCCGCTTCCAGACCTGTACGGAACTCCTGCATCATCTTGGCCGAAGGCAGGCGCATGGCGTCATACCGGCAGGCGTTGTGATAGTACTTGTACTCCATCTCCAGTTGGCTGAGATTCCACCCTGCAACGGCCTTGCGGAACGCCTCCAGCTCCGTCGGCGTCAGCGTCTTACGCGCGAGACGGAGTTCGAGGTAACGGCGGGGCGGGAAGCTGTACCGCTGACCCATCGAGAAGCTGGGCGTGAGGATATCGAGACGGCGGGCTGAGGATCGCGGTCCGCGCGCCCGCGCCATGGCAGGAGTAAGTGGAGCGCACCGCCACGGCAATCTAGCCCCAGCCGCCAGTCCCATGGCCACGTACGGAGGAATGTACGGAAACGGCGTTTACCCACGAAGTTCAACGTTTACCAAGCAGTGCTCAGCCCGCAGCAGCGCCAGCCGCAAATGACTGAACATATGCGACGTGTGGGGCACTCCTGAGCCAGCCTGAACCGTCTAACCGAATAATTCACACGACGGAGGTCCGGGCGCGGTAGCGCTACCACGCACCCGAAGCCGATCATCTGGGAGGCAAACCAGTCCAAAGAGAGTGGGACCTGACCGATCATGCTGAGTGCCCGAAACCGATGACAGAAGTGACATAAGTGTAGTTCTGTCACTTGTGTCAGTACGCGCAGCCATGGCGCGAGTCCAATAACGTGTTTTGGTCCTAAACCATGTATGGTGCGATGCTGTTTCCGGTAGCCGCCTGATTTTGTCAATCCGGTCTGGGCTCTTCCGCAAATCTGATGATGATCATGGTGCCCGCCATTACTCCTGAAGTGGAAACGGCAGCAGCCTGCTTCGGAGCAGTGGGAACGCAGCGCGACCATACATTTGCCTCTTGATGAGCTTC
>JAOAPO010000496.1 GCA_025462945.1 Bryobacterales bacterium | reverse complement strand
CCTCACGCAGGAAGAGACCGCAGCCAAACTTGAAACCATCGAAGCCTTCGCCGGTATCGGCGACTTCATTGACCAGCCCATCCGGACTTATTCGAGTGGCATGGTCCTCCGCCTCGCCTTCGCCGTTGTGGCCCACGTGGATCCCGAAGTCCTCATCGTCGACGAAGCGCTCGCGGTCGGCGACATCGCCTTCCGCCAGCGCTGCATGCGCCGAATCCACGATCTCCGAGCCCAGGGCGTCACCATCCTCTTCGTCTCGCACGACACTGGCGACGTCAAAGCTCTCTGCAAACGCTGTCTCTGGCTCGACAAAGGCAGAACTCGCATGCTCGGCCCCGCCGACGAAGTCATCGGCAAATACCTCAGCGCTGCCATTCAGAAGGACACGGAGAAAAGCAGGGCAGACCGGGGCGTCCACACCGCCCAGCCCCACGCGCAAACCAGGGATCTCTACGCCGGCAAGCACCGCTTCGGCAATGCCCGGGCACAGATCAACAGCATCGAACTGAACCTCGCGGAGTGGGAAGCCGGAGCCTCCGCCGTCATCACCGTCAATTGGAAAGCGCTCGCGCAGATCGACGAGCCCATCGTCGGTTACCACGTGCGAAACGAAAAGGGAGAAATCATTTTCGGGACCAACACGGGCCGCGAGAACTATCCTGTGCCGGCGCTATCGACGGGTGAAGACGACACGGTGGAGTTTCACCTGACGCTGCCCGATCTCGCCCCGGGCAACTACTTCGTCTCCGCCGCAGTCAGCGAAGGCACCTGGGATCGATTCGATGTGTGCGACTACATCGAAGACGCCGTCGCGATCGCAACGCCAGCTCATCAGAAACCTCTCGACGGCTATATGCGGCTGCGGTGCAGAAGCATTACAGTTCATCTCCATCAAGGGTGACGAACGCAGAACTCCGGGGTGAGATGATCCCGGCAAAGTAAAGGGCGAGAGCGGCTCTTGCTCAACACCGCGAGCATGTGCGTGGGCTTCAATCGTCCCGCTGCTAAGCCCTCTTCGTCACACGCGTGAACCCGATCTATGAACGCACGATCCCACTCGCCGTCGGCATCGAAGTTTGGCCCATAACTCCGGTCGATGAAAGGATCCGTCACGTTCGAGAAGCTATAGAAAAACTCGAATTCGAATCGAGCGATTAGCAGCCGCAAAATGTCCTGAGACCGAACGCCCTCGAATCCCGCCTGAGAACAATCCCAGTCTAGGTATTCACGATCCAGCTGCTGCAGTTGGCGGTTGTAACGGTAGCGTTCCGGTAGCTCAGCCCAAAACTGCTCCACTAGTTCCAGCGCCTCGGGCCAGCGTCGATGCCCATTGCGCCCAATCATATCTGACACAATCAGCAGGCCCTCGCCCGTCAGCGCCGAATGAACCCCGCTGAACAGGTTTTCCAACTCCACCACATGGTGCAGTGCCTGATTGGCGATCACGGCATCGTATTCGTGCACCGGCTGCCAGGCATTGAAGTCTGCGACCAGAGGCTGAATCGTTCCTTCGAGACCTTGCGCCGCAGCCATAGCTGCGCCACGCTCGATCATGAGTGGGTTCAAATCGATACATTCAATGACGAACTCCGACCGACCCCCAGCTCGCAGCGAAGCAGCCAGCCGAACCTCCGCGTCGCAATTACCCGCCCCGATGCTCAGAAATCGTCGAACGCGACGACCGGAACGGTCATAAGCCCTCTCGAGATTCAATTGAAAGAACTCATCCGCCCCGGCATACCCGAACGCTTCCAACTGCGGCAGAATGTACTTCCGGAGCCAGAAAAAACAAATGGACGGCAGATCGTGGACGGCAACGTTGTTGGCGTATTGCCGACGCTCCGCCTCCACCCGATCCTCGTATTCTGGATCCACGCCCTGCATCATGCCTCCCGCCGAAACCGCGAATCCGGAAGCATCTTCCAGATAATCACCATACTGATGGGGTGCATCAGGCCGGCGATGATGAATATCGGAGCATAGGTGAACTTCGACACGATATACCCGGTTCCCAGATTCGCCAGCATCCCACCGATCGCTCCTCCCATTCCCGAAAACCCGGCGACGGTCCCCACTTCATATCCCGGAAACAAATCGGCCGGCAGCGTCTGTAAATTCGCGGTCCAGAAACCATGGCCGAAAGTAATGAAGCAGATCGCCGCAATTGCCAGCCCCGCGCTCGGGGCGAACGGGGCCAAAATCGCAATGGGCAAACACAGCGCGCCAATCAGCATGATCCTCTTGCGAGCCCTCGGCAGCGCCCAGCCCTTTCGCATCAGCATCCCCGACAGATACCCGCCCAGCATGTAAGCGATCCCGCCAAACACGAACGGAACCCACGAATACTGCCCGATGTCTTTTTGGTTGAAGTGCCGTTCCTTGACCAGGTAAGCGGGTAGCCAGAAGATCACAAAGTAAATCACCGGGTCCGTCAACGTCCGCGCGAGACACAGCGCCATCGCCTCGCGCGTGCGCACCACCCGACCCCACTCCACCTTCGGCCGGTCGGCGTAATTCACCTTCTCCGCAACCGGAATCTCGTGCCGGATCTCTTCGTACTCCTTAGCCGACAGCAGCTTGCTGCGATGCGGTGTGTCATAGAGCAGCAGCCAGAACGCCAGCCAGACGAACCCCGTTATGCCCACCGCAATGAACGCGAACTGCCACCCGTACCGCAACGTCAGCCACGAAATCAGAGGTGGTGACAGGGCGGAACCCACCGACGACCCCGCATTGAAGATCCCCACACCCAGAGCCCGATGCCGTGGAGCAAACCACTCCGATATCGCCTTCGTCGCCGCAGGCCAGTTACCCGGCTCCCCCAGCCCCAGCAGAAACCTGCAGATCCCGAACGACCACACGCCCGTCGCAAAAGCGTGCAGCATCGCAGCCAGCGACCACACCCCAATGAACAACGAAAAACTCTTCTTCGTTCCCAGCCGGTCGACGATATACCCCGACCCCGCGTACATGATCGCGTAAGCCAGGAAGAACCCCGCCAGAATCCGCGAGTAATCGATCTCCGTCAGGTCGAACTGCGCCCGAATCCGGTCCGATACCACGGCCAGGGCCTGTCTATCGGCATAGTTAACAGCAGTCGCGAAGAACAGCATCGCGGCAATGATCCATCGCAGCTTGGGGATTTTCATTTAGGTTGAGGTGTCGGAGCCAGGGTATTCTGGGGCAAAGGTGAGTGTATCGAAACCACTGCCTTCCTCGCCACGTTATCCCAGCGGACGTACGCTACCGGCCCACTGTTCAGGGCTTCGCGTGCCTCGGGCCAGTCCCGAAACAGTGCCTTCATTCCACTGCCCTTGTGCAGAATATTCCAAATGCCGGTGATGCCCCAGTGGTGATACTCGCCGGGCATTCCTTCATACACCAGCGTCTGCACGCTCGGATGCGTCCGGACCCACGCTTCCAGGCTCTCCACGAACGCCGCGGCAACATCATCCTGCCGCAGCACCTCCCGTTGCTCCTTCCGCACCTGAAGCACATTCCAGGGCAGCCACGCAGCCAGCAGCAAAGCGCCCCAAATCGGTTGAAACCGTGTCGCGGCGGCAGCGACCGCAATCGCCACGCACGCCAGCGGCAGATACGCGTACGCTTCAAACCGGCGTCCCGGGAGGAATAACAGGAGTGAAAGGAAGGCCATCATGCCGGCCAGCCCGAACCAAACTCGCCGGTCCCGCACGAACAGCAGCGGAACCAACAACCACCCGCTGCCCCGGAACATCAACAGTCGCCGACCATAAAACGGCACGGTGAGGCGCAGCGAGCGAATCTCCAACCGAAACGTATAGTCATTGTTCTTGTTGGGATTGAAGATCAGCCCCTGCAGGCCGAATGAAAGCGACGCCAGAAAGAACGGCCACAACCGCCAGTACCTCTTCCGTCCCTCCGTCTCGTCGCCCAGCCAAAACTCCCACGCGAGCAGCACGATCGGCAGCATCACCGCCAGTTCCTTAGCCTTGTACGCCAGCCAGAACGCCACAAAGCTCAATACCCTCTGCCGGTGCGTCCACAGCAGAACGCTCGCGAGGCAAAACGTGGTGCAGAAAAGATCGAACACATACATCGGCTTCCAATACGCGTCCATCGCCGCCCCGCTCAGGACGAAGAACGCAGTGCCGCCCATCGCAGGCCAGCCCACAATGCCCATTCGCCGCAGAAGCAGGAACAGCAGCAGCCCGTTGAGTAAATGCGTCCCCAGCAGTGGAGTCACATACGGCGGGAAGTCCATGCCGTTGCCGAGGCTCATCAACGTAAAATAGAGATGTCCGGTCGGGCGGAAGTTGTAGCGATCGAAAAACGGCTTAACGAAGTTCTCGGCGTAGTGACTCACGCCCAGATTCGGAGCCCATGAGAGCGTGTCCAGTTCATCGTCCTGAAAGTATCCGTCGTACGCCCGGTAATTCAGCGCGATGAACGCCAGCGGCAGCAAGAGCCCCGCCAGCAACAGTTTGCGATACCCCGGCGACGGCATTGCCTTTTGTATCTCGATTTAACGATTCTAGAAGATGGAAACCCATGAAAGCAGTCTGTCTACTTAGCGGCGGTCTCGATTCTGCCACCTGCCTCGCCTGGGCTCGCCGGCAGGGCTTCGACGTCTACGCGCTCTCGTTCGACTACGGCCAGCGCCACCGCATCGAGCTCGATGCCGCCACCCGCCTCGCCGAAGCCATGGGAGCCGCCACCCATCGCGTCGCCAAAATCGATCTCCGCGTGTTCGGCCACTCCGCCCTCACTGACGACATCGCTGTCCCGAAAGGCCGCAACGAGGCAGCCATGTCGGTCGATATTCCGATCACCTACGTCCCCGCGCGGAACACCATCTTCCTGTCGTTCGCCCTCGCCTGGGCCGAAGTCCTCGAAGCCGGCGCCATCGTCATCGGCGTCAATGCTCTCGACTACTCGGGCTATCCCGACTGCCGCCCCGAATTCATCGAAGCCTTCCAAAAGATGGCGAACCTGGCCACGAAGACGGGGGTCGAAGGCCTGGCCCTCAGGATCCACACGCCCCTCATTCACCTCTCCAAAGCCGACATCGTCCGCCTCGGAACTGAACTCGGCGTACCCTTCGGCCTGACCCACAGCTGCTACGACCCCGACGCCACCGGTCGCCCCTGCGGCCAGTGCGACTCCTGCCTCCTCCGCGCCAAAGGCTTTGCCGAAGCCGGCGTGATCGACCCCGCGGCTTAACGTGCGAATCTCAGAAATCTTCTATTCGGTACAGGGCGAAGGCTCCCTCATGGGCGTGCCGTCGATCTTCGTCCGCACGACGGGCTGCAACCTGCGCTGCTCCTGGTGCGACACCCCCTACACCTCCTGGAACCCCGTCGGAGAGGACATGGCTGTCGAAGCCATCCTCGCCCGCACTGCCGAATACAAGCCCGCCAGGCACGTAGTCCTCACCGGAGGGGAGCCGATGATCGCCCCCGGCATAATCGAACTGGCCCGCCGCTACCGAGAACAGGGCATGCACATCACCTTCGAAACCGCGGGTACGGTCTTCACACCAGTAGAGTGCGACCTGATGAGCATCA
>JAOAPO010000472.1 GCA_025462945.1 Bryobacterales bacterium | reverse complement strand
CGTGCGCGTATTCAGTACGTCGTTGCGGAAAAACTCATACGCTGAGCCGTGAAGCTGGTTCGTGCCGGATTTGGTGGTCATTTGGATCACGCCACCACCCGTGCGGCCGAGCTCGGCTGAGTAGTTGCTGATCGAGACGCTGAACTCCTGCATCGACTCGATCGGAGGGTCGAACATGAGTGTCGGCACGCCCAGAGTGAGATTCTGTGCGGATCCACCATCGATCAGGTAGTTCGCATTGTTGCCACGCCCGCCGGCGATGGCGAACGTCGCGCCCGAGCCGGTTCCGTTTGCCACCACGAACCCGCTCAGCCGCTGAAGTTGGCCGGAACGCCTGTCGAGCAGTGGCATGTTCATGATCGTCTTGTTGTCGACCACTGCCGCAACTGCCGCGGACTCCGACTGCAAGAGCGGAGCGTCCGCTGTCACCTCAACGGTCTCGGTTACCGAACCGACGACGAGTTCGACATCGATGGTTCTGACTGCGCCTGTCTCGACAGTGATTCCGGTGCGCGCTTGTTTTTGAAAGCCGTTTTTGGCGACATGGATCTCGTAGGTTCCCGCGACCAGGAGTGGGAAGGTGTATCGGCCCTCGCCGGCAGTCGCCGCAGAGCGTTGGTCACCCGTGTCGATCCGGAGAAGTGTCACCTGGGCGCCGCTGACCGGAGCTTTTGAAGCATCGGTGACGCGTCCAGAGACTTCTGAGTTCTGGGCGGACAGGGGCAGAGTAGTGACAACCAGTGTGGTGATTACAGAAATAAAAAACGTTATGACGTGTTTAAACACAATTCTCCTCAGGTGTTTCGGTAGTTTGCTTTTTAAGAGCCGGACCTAGCTATGGAAGCGACGACAACAACAGCGCACGAAGGCGTGTTGCGTCGGAAGAAGATTCGAATGTGGTGAAAGATTCCGAACGAACACAAAGACTCCTGTGACTGATGCTTCGGTCGCAGCGAGGGACCTGACCGGCGGGCAGCGAATCCTGGTGCCCTTGGAATGCCGATGTTTGTGTTACTAGATTGGAGTCTATATTCTTCGCAAGCGAGAAGCAAGCATACCCGAACGAATGGTTCTGTAACTGGTTGAAAACAAGGTAGAAACTATTTGTAATTTAGTCGATCGATTTAGTCGGCTTAAGTCACGGATGGTGTGCTGTGGCTTAACACGCGCCCACCTCCGCAAGCAGGCTGGCCGAAGCGAACGGGGGCGGTCTGGCGGTGTGTGCCTGAGAGTACACACGGAAGTCGATCGAGACGGCGGTGAGTTGAAGGTGGTGTGACCACTCAGCCGGCAAGCTTCATGGGAGGTCATTTCATGGTGGGGCTTCGCGGCGGTACCCCGATGCGGGCGTGACGCGACTCCGGTCAACGAAGTGTGTCAGCTGTTGGGGGACCACAACCGGACATGAACGGTATCGATGCCTAGGGGGAAGACAACGCTAGACGCCCTTTGTCACAGGACCGCATTGTCCGCTGCAAGGACGTTGAACCCGAAGAACGGCGATATCGGAAGGTAGCCGATAACCCTTGCTCCAGAAGTTGCCGAGGGAAGCTGATCCCAAGAAGCTCTGTTCAGGACAGCAAGGGGCGCCTTTGAACACAACGTTTCCGCTTCTATGAGAGTGATACATGAGGCGATCAGAACCCCGGATTGAAGCGCTGCAGGGCCTGTACCTCGACTTCGAAGGAACCCGAGAACTGTCTGGCGGGCACCCCGGGCCGTACCGTGGCCTGCGCGCGAAGGCAGAATCGCATGGCGGGCGACGAACATTGAGTGGTTTTAAAGGACGCGACGGTCACGCATAAAAAACAGTCAAGCGCCCCAAACCTCCGTGGCAACCTCAACTATCCGGGACAGCTTTGCCCATTGCTGCTCTTCCGTGCGCGCATTGCCTTCCTCCGTGCTTGCAAACCCGCACTGTGGGCTAAGGCAGAGTTGGTCTACGGCAATAAATTTTGAGGCCTCGTCAATTCGGCTCTTCAGATAATCCGCAGTTTCCACTTCTCCGGTCTTGGAGGTCACAATTCCCAGCACCACGGTCTTGTTCCGCGGTACAAACCGAAGCGGATCAAAGCCGCCTGCTCGCTCGGTATCGAATTCCATGAAATATCCATCAACACCGATGCCGTTGAACAGAAGTTCCGCAACGGGCTCATAGCCGCCCTGCGCAATCCAGCTCGAGCGGAAATTGCCTCTGCAGAGGTGCATGGTGATCCGCATATCCGCCGCATGCCCCGAGATCGCCGTGTTAATCCATTTCCGCATAGATACGCGGCAACTGATCGGGAACGTCCCCGCGATCGCGCAGCACCTGCCGCTGTTCGGCATCGCAAAGATAGGCGAGATTCACCTCATCCAGCTGCAGATACCGGCAGCCAGCGTCGGCAAACGCACGAACCGCGTGCTGATAAGCCATGCCCAGATCGCGATAGAAGTCTTCCATCTCCGGATAAACTTCGGCACTGACTGCGCGCCTGCCGCCCCGAAAGTGCAATACGCTTGGCGACGGAATGGTCATCTTCGCCGTCGCCCCCGTGTGCTCCTTCAGAAACCTGAAGTGATCCACCATGGGGTGTCCGCTGAACCCGATTTTCCCGGTGACCCTCAGCCCCTTCGCCCTGGTCTCAATGCCGCCCTTGAACTGAATGCCGTGGTCGCTCTCAAATGACTCCACGCCGTCCAGCCGTTCCAGAAAATCGAAGTGCCACATCGCGCGGCGAAACTCGCCATCGGTCGCACTTTGCAGGCCAACCTGCGCCTGCTTGCCGATGATTTCAAGGATTGCGGCATCTTCCACAACCGCAAGTTCTGCCTGCGAAATCAGGTCCTGTTCGCGCCTGGCCCGCGCTTCCTTCAGTTCGCGCGGACGCAGCAGGCTCCCCACATGGTCGGCCCCGAACGGCGGCATGGTTTGTCGCATATTTATTGCTCCTTCGATCAATCTTTGCTGGCTATAAACCCACTTCCAGAGGCAACCCCGTATAGTTCTCCGCAAGGCTGGTCATGGCTGCCCTGGAACTCGTGACGTATTGCAACTCAGCAAGCTGTTTTTTGTACTCGAATTCATTCTCGCCCGGGGTGCGATGAAACATGGAAGTCATCCACCACGAGAAGCGCTGTGCACGCCACACCCTGCGCAGACAGCGGTCTGAATACTCATTGAGAAGATCCTGACGGTTCTCGCGATAGTGCCTCTCAAGAGCCCGCGAGAGCACTGCGACGTCAGCGGCGGCAAGGTTCAAGCCCTTCGCTCCTGTGGGCGGAACGATGTGCGCGGCGTCTCCAGCGAGGAACAGCCGGCCGAAGCGCATCGGCTCCGCCACGAAGCTGCGCATGCCGGTGACGCCTTTCTGAAGGATCGGGCCGCGGTTCGGGCGCCAGCCATCCAACGTCGAGAGCCGCAGTTCCAGTTCATCCCAAATCCTGTCATCCGACCACTGGTCCAGGGACTCCTCAGAGGCGCACTGCAGATACAGCCGCGTGACCGAGGAAGACCGCATGCTGAACAGCGCGAACCCTCGCTCATGCAGAGAATACACCAGTTCATCCGAACTCGGGGCGGCGTTTGCCAGAATGCCGAGCCAGGCAAAGGGATATTCACAGTCATATCCGCGCCAGCTTTCACGCCTCAGCGAAGGGCGGCAGATGCCGTGGAAACCATCGCAGCCGGCAATGAAGTCGCACTCCAGTTCGTGTTCCTGGCCATCGGACCGGAAGCGGATACACGGCCTGGCCTCTCCGTCAAACCGACTCACGGATACGTCTTCCGCGTCAAAGCAGAGTGGCCGGCCAGTGGCGTAGCGGGCGCTGATCAGATCTTTCACCACTTCGTTCTGCCCATAGACCGTCAGCCATCGGCCGGTCAGATCTTCGAAGTCAATGCGATGGCGTCGACCCTGGAAGGCCAGGTAAACACCGCTATGGCGCATCCCCTCTCTCAACATACGCTGCCCGACGCCAGCCTGAATCAGCAGTTCTGTAGTGCCGTGTTCAAGAACTCCGGCTCGCACGCGTTCAGTGACGTACTCGCGGCCGCGGTTCTCCACAATAACGGAATCAATTCCCCTGAGGTGCAGCAGGTGTCCCAGCAGCAACCCCGCGGGCCCCGCCCCGACAATGCCGACTTGGGTACGCATGCGACTTATTTGCAGTCCATCAGTGTCAGTTTACGCGTCAACAAGAGTACGATAGGGGTCGATGCCTGTCGTTGTAACCGATATCGTTCGTCCCGACCCTGCAGCCGTAGCCACACTGGAACGCCATGGAGTCGCCACCGTGCATGAAGCACAGGGGCGCACGGGACTGATGACGTCGGCTCTGCGGCCCCTCTTCCGACCGGTGTGTATCGCGGGTCCGGCAATCACCTGCGAGGTCCCGCCGGGCGACAACTGGTCGCTTCATGTTGCGGTTGAGCAGTGTCAGGCCGGGGATGTTCTTGTCGTGTCGCCAACGTCGCCCTGCGAAGACGGCTACTTCGGCGATCTGCTCGCGACCTCACTCCAGGCGCGCGGCGTCAAGGGCCTGATTATCAATGCGGGCGTTCGTGACATCGCCTCGTTGACGGAGCTGCGCTTCCCGGTGTGGTCGAAAGCCGTCTATGCGCGTGGTTGTATTCGCGAGACACCGGGCAGCATCAATATACGGATCGTGTGTGCGGGCGCGGTCGTAGAGCCAGGCGACGTAATCGTGGCGGATGACGACGGCGTGTGCGTGGTTCCACTGGCGAGGGCCATTGAGGTTGCCGCCAAAGCGGACGCACGTGCCGCGTCTGAAGAAATGCGGCGTGTACGGTTTCAGAACGGCGAACTCGGCCTGGATATCTACGATATGCGCCAGAAGCTCAGGGAAAAAGGCCTGGTTTACAGGCGGCAGCAGGACGCCTGAAATGCCGCTCACTGCGATTCCCTGCGTTGTCTACCGCGGCGGTACATCGAAGGGACTTTACTTCCTCGCGCACGACCTTCCAGCGGACTCCGCCCTCCGCGATTCGGTGCTGCTGGCCGCCATGGGGTCGCCGGACGCACGGCAGATTGATGGCCTGGGTGGCGCGCATCCTTTGACTTCGAAGGTCGCTATCGTCTCGAAGTCGGGGCATCTGGACGCCGACGTCGATTACCTGTTCCTGCAGGTGTTCGTGGATCGCGCAGAGGTTGCGGATCAGCAAAATTGCGGCAACATTCTGGCGGGTGTCGGGCCGTTTGCAATCGAAACCGGATTGGTGCCTGTGGGCCGTGACGTTACCGCCGTCCGCATCCGAATGCTGAATACCGGCAGTACAGCCGTGGCTCATGTGCAGACGCCGGGCGGCAAGGTGGAGTATGAGGGGAACGCCCGGATCGACGGCGTTCCGGGCACCGCGGCGCCGATACCGATTGACTTTTTGGACGTGGCCGGTTCGTCCTGCGGCGCGCTGTTTCCCACCGGTCATGCGCAGGACATGGTGGAGGGCGTTCCCGTGACGCTGGTGGATAACGGCATGCCGGTGGTGGTCGTCAGCGCGGCGGATCTGGGCCGAACCGGATACGAGACGCCGGAAGCACTTGAAGGCGATGCGGAACTCAAATCGCGCGTGGAAGCGATCCGGCTTACCGCTGGCCGCATGATGAACCTGGGCGATGTCACGAACAAGAGCGTGCCAAAAGTCTCGCTGATTTCCGCGGGGCGTGATGGCGGCACGGTTTGCACCCGAACCTTCATCCCGCATCGGGTACATGAGGCTATCGGAGTCTTTGGCGCGGTCAGCGTCGCCACAGCGTGTGTGGTGCTGGGCCTGGCTCCGAACGATGCGACCGATCTGGACATCGAGCATCCGACTGGCTTTTTCACTGTGACCATGGCTGTGGAAGGCGAGGGCGCGGACATCAGGGTCCGGCGTTCCGCGCTGCTGCGGACTGCGCGCAAGCTGATGACGGGGGAAGTGTTCGTACCCGCCAGTATCTGGAACCGCAACAGATGAAACTTGTTTTCGGTTAACGTAGGTATGCACCCTATGCCTCGGCTGAGATTCACCTCTATTCTGCTGCTGGCGGCAATCGCCGTGGCCCAACCTCCCGTTCCAGGCGGAGGGCGAGCGGGGGGACGCGGTGGCCCACAAGTTGTCTCGCCGCAGATCGAAAGCGATGGTGGCGTCACACTCCGAATCTATGCCCCGAACGCGTCAGCAGTGAGCTTCACAGGCGACCTCAGCCTGGACCTCGTGCCGGAAACGCTCGGACCCGCCAGCTCCACAGAAACTCCAGCCACCGCCATGACCAAAGGTGCGGATGGTGTCTGGGCCGTGACCAAGACCCGCCGCATGAAGCCGGGCGCCTGGCGACATCTGTTCAACGTTGACGGTGCCACCACCGTGGATAGCCGCAACGTGAATGTAAGCCCCACGCAGACGCAGATGCAAAGCGTGCTCTATGTTGCCGGAGATTTCTCGGAAACCCGCGACGTGCCCCATGGCGTTGTGTCCTCTGTGCGCTACGTGGCGGCGACGCTGGGCAACGCGCGCCGCGAAGCGAAAGCGGACTTCATCCATGCGAGCCAGCAGGTAGAAGAATCGCTGTTCCGTAAAAAAAACAATGTCTCTGCAGAAGCCTCTCATCATTGATTGCCACGGCCACTACACCACCGCGCCCGCGGCGCTGCAGAGCTTTCGCGACGCGCAGGTTGCGAGTTTTCGCGATCCCGCAAAACCAACGCCTGCGGAGTTGACATTCACCGATGACGAGATCCGCGAATCCATAGAACAGAACCAGCTGAAACTGCTGAAAGAACGCGGTGCGGATATGACCATCTTTTCGCCGCGCGCCTCCGCGATGGGTCACCATATCGGCGATAGTCAGCTGTCGCAGCGATGGACGCGCGAATGCAATAACCTGATCAGCCGCGTGGTCAATCTCTATCCCGCCTATTTCATCGGCGTCTGTCAGTTACCGCAGTCTCCGGCAGCGGACATCTTCGCTTCCATCGAAGAACTCGAAAGGTGCGTGCTGGAACTCGGCTTCGTTGGCTGCAATCTGAACCCTGACCCTTCGGGAGGACACTTCAACAGCCCGCCGTTGTATCACCGTGCGTGGTACCCGTTTTACGAGAAGATGATCGAGCTTGATGTGCCGGCGATGATCCATGTCTCCGCCTCCTGCAACCCGGCTTTGCACGCGACGGGCGCGTATTACATCAATGCCGACACCACGGCATTCATGCAGTTCATTGAGGGCGACCTGTTTCGCGACTTTCCCACGCTCCGGTTCATCATCCCCCATGGAGGCGGCGCGGTGCCCTATCACTGGGGGCGTTACCGCGGGCTCGCCGACATGCTGAAGCGCCCGATGCTGCGCGACCACGTGATGAAGAATGTTTACTTCGACACGTGCGTGTACCACCAGCCGGGTATCGATCTGCTGTTCCGCGTGATTGACGTGAACAACATCCTGTTCGGCTCGGAGATGGTGGGGGCGGTGCGAGGCATCGATCCGGAAACGGGGCAATACTTCGACGACACCAAGCGCTATGTGGATGCGCTGCCTCTCGATCCGGAGCAGAAATTTAAGGTGTTCGAAGGCAACGCCCGCCGCGTCTATCCGCGACTGGACGCGGCTCTGAAACGCGCAGGCAGATAGCGATGGCAGCCTTCACCAAAGACGCGAACTGGATGGACTGGTGTCCGCGTCCGTCTAAACCCGGGTTCCATGTCCCGCCCGGTTCGGTCGACGCTCATTGCCACGTCTTCGGCCCGGGCGACCGGTTCCCCTTCGCGCCGGAGCGCAAGTACACTCCCTGCGATGCATCGTCCGATCAACTCTTCGCGTTGCGGGACTTCCTCGGCTTCCAACGAAATATTATCGTGCAGGCCACCTGCCACGGCGCGGATAACCGCGCCCTGTTAGACGCGCTCGTGCGCTCGAACGGCAAAGCGCGCGGAGTCGCGACAGTGCGGCGAAGCGTCAGCGACGAGGAACTGCAAGCCATGCACCTGGGGGGCGTGCGCGGAGTACGCTTTAATTTTGTGAAGCGCTTGGTGGATGCTCTCCTGTTCGATTCGCTGAGGGAAATCGCGGAGCGCGTGTCTCGCCTGGGCTGGCACATCGTCATCTACTTCGAGGCCCGGGATCTTGCCGAGTATTTCGACTTCTTCACGTCATTGCCGGCCGCCGTCGTGGTGGATCACATGGGCCGGCCCGACGTGAGTAAAGACGCCTTCGGCGCGGAGTTCGGGTTGTTTGTCAAAATGATGGAGCGCGAAAACTTCTGGTGCAAAGCGACGTGTCCGGAGCGACTTTCGATGCAAGGCCAGCCCGGCTATGACGACGTTGTGCCGTTCGCACGCCGCATCATCGAGATGTTCCCCGACCGCGTGCTGTGGGGCACCGACTGGCCTCACCCCAACATGACGTCGCATATGCCGGACGATGGCGCGCTGGTAGATTACATCTTGCGGATCGCAACAACTCCGCAATTGCAAAAAGCCTTGCTCGTTGACAATCCAATGAAACTCTATTGGCCGGAGGAAGTATTGTGAGTAAGCCCCGACCGTATGATGATGTGCCGGGCACCACCGTGTTCGATGAGCGCATGTCGCGCAAAGGCTACCATCTGAACCAGTTCTGCATGTCACTGATGAAGCCGGAAAATCGCGCGCGCTTCAAAGCCGACCAGCGTGCCTATCTCGCGGAATGGGCGATGACGGATGAGCAGAAGCAGGCCGTGATCGATCGGGATTACAACGGCCTGCTTTCGCTGGGTGGTAACATCTACTTCCTTGCGAAGATCTTCGCGTGCGACGGTCTCAGCTTTCAATACGCGGCTTCTACAATGACCGGCATGAGCGAAGAGGACTATCTCAGCATGATGCTGAGTGGCGGCCGCTCCCCCGAAGGAAATCGCTCGAAATCGGAGTGGAAGTAATGGCGAGAATAACCTCCGGCGTTGGTGTCTCGCATGTGCCCGCGATTGGCCGCGCAATCGACACGGGCCAGACGCAAACGCCTTACTGGAAGCCGCTGTTCGATGGCTTCGAGTTCTCCAGAGCGTGGGAGGAGGCCGAGAAGCCCGACGTGATCTTTTTGGTCTACAACGACCACGCTACAGCTTTTTCTCTGGACTTCATTCCGACCTTCGCGATCGGTTGCGCAGACAGCTTCGAAGTCGCCGATGAGGGCTTTGGCCCCAGGCCGGTGCCCCGCGTGGAAGGCTGTCCGGATCTGGCGTGGCATATCGCCAGCAGCGTCATCCAGCAGGATTTCGACCTGACGGTGGTCAACAAAATGGATGTTGATCATGGCCTTACCGTGCCGATGTCGCTGATGTTCGGCCAGCCCGAGAGATGGCCCTGCCGGGTCATCCCCTTTGCTGTGAATGTTGTTCTCTACCCGGTGCCGTCCGGACGCCGCTGCTATGCGCTCGGCAAGGCCATCCGCCGCGCCATAGAGAGTTTCGACGAAGACCTCAATGTGCAGATATGGGGCACAGGAGGCATGAGTCATCAACTGCAGGGTCCGCGCGCGGGTTTGATCAATCAGCCTTGGGATCAGGCTTTTCTCCGCGACATCGCAGTGGACCCTCTTCGCCTGGCAGCCATACCGCCGGAAGAATACATCCGTGAGGCCGGCTCAGAAGGGATTGAGTTAGTCATGTGGCTGATCATGCGTGGAGCACTGAACGAGAAGGTAGAGGTGCTGCATCAGCACTATCGCGTTCCAGCCTCCAACACCGCGGTTGGGCACATCATTCTGAAACAGGCGTGACACTTGGTTTAGGGATCTGAACGATATGAAAGTAGCATTGGCAGGCGCGGGCGCATTTGGCATCAAGCATCTGGACGCAATCCGGAACATTGACGGCGCTGAGGTGGTGGCGCTTATCGGCAGGCGCCTTGAACCAACCCAGGAAGTTGCTGCCAGGTACGGCATCGGCCATGCGTTCACTGAGCTGGAGCAGGCGCTCTCGAGGGTAAGCGACATCAATGCCGTGATCCTGTGTACGCCCACGCAACTGCATGCGGCGCAGGCTATGGCCTGCATGAGAGCCGGCAAGCACGTCCAGGTAGAGATCCCGCTGGCCGACTCCTGGACCGACTCGCAGGCCGTGGCGGAAATGCAGCAGGAGACCGGCCTGGTCTGCATGGTGGGGCACACCCGGCGCTTCAACCCCTCGCATCAGTACCTTCACCGCAAGATTCAGAATTGCGAACTGAAGTTGCAGCAACTAGACGTGCAAACATATTTTTTCCGCCGCAAAAATATCAACGCTCTTGGGCAGCCACGGTCCTGGACCGATCATCTGTTGTGGCACCATGCCGCCCATACCGTGGATCTGTTCGCGTATCAGACGCAGGAAAAAATAATCAGGGCTAATGCGCTCGAAGGCGCGCATCATCCGAATCTGGGTATCGCCATGGATATGTCGATCCAGCTCAAGACGCAAGGTGGCGCGATCTGTACACTGAG
>JAOAPO010000232.1 GCA_025462945.1 Bryobacterales bacterium | reverse complement strand
GCCCTACCTCACCGTGACGCGGCCCCCGAAGACCTACCTCCTCACCATCGCCTACCGCTCCCCCGACCGCACCCTCGCCGCCGACGTCGCCAACGCCATCGCCGCCAGCTACATTGACCACTCCTTCCAGATCCGGCTGAACGCCTCCGAAAAACAGTCGAAGTTTATTGCCGTCCAGATCGAGGAACTGCGCGCCAAGATGGAACGTTCCTCGGCGGCTCTGCTCCAGTTCGAAAAAGACCTCAACGTCATCAGCCCCGAAGAAAAGACAAATATCCAGTCGGCCCGCCTGCTCCAGCTCAATACCGAGTGGACGCACGCGCAGTCGGAGCGGGTGGCGAAAGAGGCCGCAGCTAAATCCGTGCGCGGCGGCTCCATCGAGGCTCTTCAAACGATGCCACAAGGTGATCTGATCCGAAGACTCAACGACCGTATGGGCGAGGAGTCGGAACGTTTCGCGGTAATTAAGACCCAGTTCGGCCCCAACTACCCCGAGTATAAACGGGCTGCGGCGAAGTTGAGCCAGCTCCAGCAGGAACTGGAATCCCTGAAGCTTTCTATCGCTCGGCGTGTGGAAGCCGAATACGCGGAAGCACTGGACAGAGAAAGAGGTCTGCAGGCCGCGGTGAACGACAGCAAGGGCGACCTCGACAAGCTGAATGAAAAAGCTGTGGTGTATCGCAGCCTGAAGCGCGACGCCGACGCGGACAAGACGCTCTACAACGATCTCGACCGGAAAATCAAGGAACAGGGCATCAACGCCGGTTTCCAAAACAGTTCCATCCGCCTGGCCGACCCGGCACGGCCAGCCAGGATCGCGATCTTCCCCAATGTTCGTACCAACGGCGTTCTTGCGTTCGCCATCTCCTTGACTTTAGGGATCATCATCATCTTCCTGGTCGAAAACCTCGATCACACTCTGCGCGATCCCGATCAGATCCAGCGGCAACTGCAGACCGAAGTACTCGGCGCTCTGCCTGTGGTGAAATCGTGGCGTGGCCACTTACCCGGTGTCGGTGCAGATGGCAAACGACGGGACTTTTTCGGCAGCGTCAGAGGCGAGGCCAATACCTATGAGGAAGCGGTCCGCACCCTCCGCGACTCCATCCTGCTTCCCAGCGCCGAAAACCTTCCGAAGAGCATCCTCATAACGTCCGCGACCCCGCGAGAAGGCAAGACGACGACCGCCGTGCATTTGGCTGTCGTCCACAGCCAGCAGAAGCGCAGGACGCTCCTCATCGACGCCGATCTCCGCCGTCCCGGCGTCTACCACCACGTGGGCTTGAACAACGACAGGGGCATGTCCAACGTAGTGAACGGCGAGGCGGACTGGCGAGAGTTCATTCAGATTCCGGAGTCTTTACCTCACCTCTCGGTTGTGACGGCGGGGCCGCCCTCCCGTCGCGCTGCGGATGGTCTGGGCGAGACGCTGCGCCGCGTCCTGAGCGAAGCCGAGAAGGAGTACGACCTTGTGATCTGCGACGCTCCCCCGCTCCTGGGCTTTGCCGAGACACTGCAGATTGCCGCGATCGTCGATGGCGTCGTTGTCGTGGCCCTTGCCGGCCAGACCGAGAAGGCCGCTGTGGCCAGCGTCATCGCCAGCCTGAAACGGCTGAAGGCCAACGTTATCGGCTTGGTCTTGAACGAAGTACGCTCGGATATGAGCGAACGCTACTACTACTACGGCTACTACGGCAAGTACTACAGCCGTTACTACAAGCCATTAAGTAACTAAGAGCGGCGTAAGGCAACGGGCGGCTCACTGCGGGGGGCGGCTACCCCCGCTGCGGCTACAGCTGAGCTCCTGTGAGCGGGAGAGTCTGTCCTGACATAAAGCTCGCACCATCGGATAACAGAAACTCCACGGCCGCAGCCACGTCACTCGGAGTGCAAAGTCTCCCCAGCGGCACCTTCGCGGTTTCGATCAAAAGTACCTTGCTGGTTTTGGCGTTATTCATGCCCACCGGTACAAACGACGGCGCGATCAGATTAACCGTGATGTTACTGAGTGCCAGTTCAGGGGCAATCAGCCGCACTGTATGTTCTAACGTCGCTTTTCCAAGCGAGTAAGCAGACATACTTAGCAGGGGCTTGATCGTCGCTGCAGTAGTTCCCAGAATCACCAGCCTGGCGCTTCCTGCCGCATTGGACCTCAGAAACCGTGCAACTCGGATGGTGACCTGGCTGCCGAAAAGAGCCTGTGCCGCCACCGCACCGGGCTCCGCTTCGAGGAGACTGCCGTGAGGGGCGAACGGCCACGCGGCATGGATGAATCCATAAGCCTTACGTCCGCCCAGCTGGTGTTCGAGGTGTCCTTCCCACTCCGGCTCGGTTAGGTCCGCAGTAACCCACTCAATGTGGGGGCCAGTGGCTTCCTGCGAATGACGCGACCTGGCCACGCCGATCACTTGGTACCTCTCCGCCAGGCGAATCATAAGGGGACCGCCAATCCCACCGCTGCCACCTGTAACGATCACCACAGGCCTATCTCCTGCCGCAGCGAACCGTTCTGTCGCCTGCTCAACCCGTGTTGATCGGTCTTCGTGAAATGAAAAGCCAACGTGAATCTCCGCAGTCACGTTCAGGCCGGATATCTCGACAATTCTCACTCGCAGGATGCCACTACCTGTTTGCGGCACCCAACCGGTGATCTCGCCTTGCACACGTACCCGAGACGGATAACGCAGCGTCGCCGGGAACCGGCATTGAAAAGAACCCACCACCACATCCCGTCCGGGAAGGTACATCCCGGCCATGGCGGAAGCCAGTGCCACCTGAAAGGCGCCGTGCACAATCCTTTCGCCGTAGTTAGTGTGGCGTGAGTAGCCCTCGTTCAAATGCAGCGGGTTTCGGTCACCCGATACGTCGGCAAACGCAGCTACGTCCCCGTCCGTTATGTCTCGCTCGAATTCCGCCCGCAAGCCGACACGAAGTTCGGTTGCTGCAACCACTCTCGCCTCATCCATTGCCGGAATGCTCTTCCACCAAACCACCAGACTTTTCTTCAACGAAATTTAAAATCAAAGCGTACGAAACAAGGTCGTCGAAATCTGTAAGTTCCAGTTCGAGCCCAAACTCCTCCTCGATCGAAAACAAGAGCGTCACATGGGCTGCGGAGTCCCACGCGGCAAGCGACGCCGTGCTGGCTCGGGCAATTTCGTCTTCGCCCAGACCCGGAAATACGTTCCTGAAGCAACTCGCGATTCTTTGGCGCATATCGTTCATCTTGGCCCGTTCAACCCTTCTGTTGTTTCTGAGACTTGATGCGGCAATTCAGTCCGCCCTTGCATATATGACGTTCGCGGAAGACGAATTACACCTTCGCCATTGGCGACCATCCCTGCAGCGCGCAGGAAGGTCTGTAGCGGCTGATTTCGCTCAGTAGCCTGAAAGGAGAATTCAATCACTTCAACGCCTGGCATCCCGAAAAGCACATCCAGGGTATGGTGCTCGATCATCCGGGAGAACGCTCGGCAGCTCATCACCCAATGCGAGATCTGAACCTCGTTGCCTGACCGGATGCCCGCCAAAACAGCTATCCTTCCCAGAGGCCCAAACTTGTCGCGATACGAAACCACAGCGACCACTGCACCCGACTCAGCAAGTAGCCGTCGCCATTCGCCTTCATTGATCCGGCGTCCGTTCAGGTTGAATTGATTTGTCTTGTTGATCAGGTCGAGCGCGCGCTTGTCATCTGCGTCCATAGTCCACTGCACGTTAACGGTACCCGCAAGGCTCCGCAGGAATTCTGCTGACGCTTGGCCTCCGCCCGCTTCCTGTAAATGACTGGCCGCCCGGATACTGGCTTGCCGGAGTGTGTCCTCGTGGGTGAACGTCGGTTTTCCGAACAGATCCCGCAACTCCCCCAAAACCTTCCAGAGCTTCCCAGCGTCCTTTTGCGGAAACTCTATGCATGTGATGCCGGGAAACGATTGCCGCACTTCTTCGAGTTCCATCGCACTGTCATCCACGAAGACAACATCGCTGGCTCCGATGTTCCACACTCGCAGAATACGGGCAACGGATTCGGACTTTGGCCCCCAGCTAGCGCAAACGGGGAATAACGCCGTTGCATCCATCAGCAGGTCATTGCGGGCCAAAGCAGCTTCCACGGCAGAGATCTCGTTCTTTGAGGCAACGCCGAGCAGAACCCCCGAAGAGGCGAGGTGACCAAGCATCTGCTGGTATAACCCGTGAGCCTGCGTGCGGAGTTCTTGATGCCATGACACCCCGGCAACGCCCAGTTCCCCAACAATCCCGGCCCACAAAGTATTGTCAAGGTCAGTTATCAGTCCCTTCTTTGGCGCGGTTTGCCAAAGACACGCAGTGACGGTCTCGGCGATGCCGTTGGAGCAGGCAATTGTATGGGGGCACCCGGCAAGGAATTCTCCGCGGGGGTCCAGTCCGGAACCGTTGGGCATTAGTTCAGGCATCAACTGCCGAGGCAGCACCCGGACACCGGCAGCCCTCCCCGCTTGCACGAGAAAGGAGGCGAGTTGACTTTCCAGCTCGAGTTCGATCAGGCTCGCCTGGCCCCGTATGGTGGCTCCGAACGGGGGCAAAGGGAGGCTCGGCGGCACGATTACAACCGGCATTCGAGCTCCGAGGCGCGCAATCAGAGTTTCCAGATGCGCATATCTTCGCGGTGTGGCCGCAAGTATGTCCGCTTTGGCAGAATTCGACCATCCGCCGGCGGAACGAAGGCCCATCCGGGGGTCGATATCGGCCCACTCGATCACCACAGCTGCGGCGATCGCAGCTGATGACATGGCCAGTTCCAGGTTCCCCGTAAGGTCGCCATACAGCCCCGCGGATACGTCGACGTCATCGTCGGGCAGGCGCTGAAGCAAATGTGCCCGAAGCAAAGTCGCAAGGTTCAGCGGCTCAAAACCGCACACCAAAAAATGAGGCTTTTGTTCCCCGGTACCCTTGCGGGCGTTGATGATCTTTAACGCCTCGTTCAACGTCATCGGCCAGTCTCGTTTCCAAGGTCAAAACAGTTTAGTGATTCAAGTCCACTCGTAAGCTGCTGTTCGAGCCGGTACCGGACAATTTCGGCAATCGGCCAGGCCATCGCTATCTGGCCAGGTGTCTGATCGAACCGACTCTGGTGAGTCACGCGATCGAATAGCCGCCGTCCACAACCAGAACCGATCCCGTGATCCACCGGGATCCCTCCTGAAGCAGAAACTCTACAGCCGCCGCGACATCCTCTGGTTGGCCGAATCCAAGCGGGTGGCGCTTCTCGAGCGCTGCTTTCTGATCGGCCGAGAGCTTCGCGAAATGCCGGTCGCTCATCGCAGTGCACACAACCCCGGGTGCCACTGCATTTACGCGAATCTGTTGCCCGGCCAGTTCCACGGCCAGTGCGCGCACGGCAGCCTCAATGGCACCCTTGGTAGCTGCATATGACACCATGCCCCCGCCGCCCGTTCGTGCTGATGCCGAGGAGAAGAATACGAGGCTGGCCCCTGGCTTCAACAGCCGAGCCTTTTGCAACGCTCCGGCAACCCCAATAGTACCCATAAAATTGACCCGCCACAGCTTTTCCAGAGTATCGGGCGATTCCATAAGCAATGGCCGCATTGCACTAGCGCCGGCAGCGAATACGGCACCGTCAAGCGTGATGGTGCGTCCCCGCAGTTCCGCCGCGATGGCAGCTCCAGCGTCGCTGCGGGCCAGATCTATTTCGATCCGCACCGCCTCCTCCGCGTCCGGTACTGCGAGCGCAAGGGTGGCTAAGTCTCGTCCTGTGAGAACGAGCCGTGCGCCGCCGGCCGCCAGGCGCTGGGCGCAACTCAACCCAATCCCTGAGGTCGCGCCCGTCACAAGTATCGTCCGCCGCGCCTGGTTGAAACTCATGCCGCGGCTCCACCTGAGTCGTCTGGCCACCTGATGACGGTGCCCGCCCACGAGAGCCCCACTCCGAAAACGACCAGCATCACCAGAGCTCCGGGTTTAATCTTTCCGGCCCTCACGGCCTCCTTGAGCACCACGGGCATGGACGTGCCGCTCGTGTTTCCAATGTCGTCAAGATGAAAATGTGTCTTCTCCGGAGGGATTTTCAGCTTTCTGACAATGTAATCGATCATGTAGTGGTTTGCCTGATGGAACAAAAAAAGGTTGATATCCTCCATGCTCAGCGATAGTTTGACCAGAAGTTTCCTGACAATCTCTGGAGCAACCCGCACGGCGAACTGAAAGACAGCCAGACCGTTCATGTACAGGTTCTCTCGAGTCCGGGTATTGCCCTCCGCATCGGTTCGGGCAATCGATGTCTCCGCGGAATGCGGCTCGCGGAACCCTCCCGCCGGGATCATCAGATGCTTGGCTCCGCTGCCGTCAGTGCCGAACTCGAAACCCAGGAACCCGGCACCATGACTTGCTCGGAGAAGCGTTGCACTGCCCGCGTCCCCCAACAGCGGGACAACTGACCGGTCCGTTGGGCTGAGGGTTCTCGTCATCGTATCGCCCGTGAGCACGAGCGCGTGCTGTGCCAGTCCGGATGCGATCATGCTGTGAGCTACACCAAGCGCATAAACGTACTGACTGCAGCCCAGATTGAGATCAAAAGCGGCGCAGCCCTTTTCGAGGCCGAGCTTATCCTGCAGGAGACAGGCCGTCGTGGGCAGAAAGTAGTCCGGGCTCTGGGTGCAAAAGATCAGCAGGTCGATGCGGCTTCGGTTAAAGCCGGTGCTTTGCAATAGACGTTCCGCGCTCTCCTGCGCCATGTCTGACCCGCAGATGCCTGCTGGCGCGACCTGCCTGTGCCGGATCCCGGAGGCCTTGAGAACCTTGTCCATGGCTTCCTTGCCGAAACGGGCCTCCAGTGTTTCCTGGGGCAAAGACTCTGATCCCAACGTATATTCGATAGCGGTAATGACAGTGGACATGGAGCGGCTTAGGAGGAAAAACGCGAGTCGCCAAGCGCAAGAAGGTCGCTTACTTGGGTGGCGCTCTGTAGCGCCTCGGGTCCGACTGAGATACCTAGCCGATCGTCGATCAACACCACAACCGAGAGGTATGCAACTGAATCCCAGCCCTCCAGGCCCGCCAACTTTGTATCTGGCGTGAGCTTGGCTGCGTCCTCGCCCACTATATCGGCGAACTCCCTAATGAATTCATCCCTTGTCAAAGCTGCGCTCCTCCGGCACACGAACGCTTTCCCGGTTGCTACAGATACCTCCGCCGACCACATCCCCAAAGGGTCGTGCCGGTACTCCGATGGCGCTGCGGCCGGGCGCAAGATTCGTAAGCAGAAAAGAGTTCGCTCCGACTAACGCCCCGGCGCCGACTTTCTTGCCCAGAAACACTGTGGCGTTGCTTCCGAGAAACGCTCCGGTTTCCACGTCGACATTCCCTGAAATGCGCACGCCGGGCGAAAGTACAACGAAGTCGCCCAGTCTTGCGTCGTGCCCAACTCCCACGTGCATGTTGATGGCGCAATGCCGGCCGATGTGACAGTTCGGACCGAGAATGGATCCAGGACCAATGGACGTCCCCTCGCCGATTTCGCAGTATCGCGCCCGAACCACGGTCGGGTGAATGAGCGTGGCGGGTTTCCAGCCGAGCCGTTCTGCGGCAGTGCACTCTTTCTGGCGCGCTTCCGGACTACCAATTCCACATGCAAAACTAACATTGGCCGGCAACTCCGCCGCAGTCTCGAAGCCCCCCAACACGGTGCGACCGTACAGAGTTGATCCCTTTCGTTGAGGAGATTTTGGATCAACAAATCCAAGAAAATCCCACTCCGACTGACGCTCATTTAAGTCGTCGATTATCCACAATAACTCTTGGGAATAGCCGCCCGAACCCAACACCACAATCGGCTTCAGTATTTTCCCCTGCACTATCTCAGCGTATCAGATGGGTGCTTCCCTTGATGCTTGTGAGTGACTGATTAGACCCATTTGGGCGTGATGTTATGGGACAGGAGACCCGGAAGGCGGTTGGCCGCAGTGATCCTCACACCCATCCTCTTTCGGGTGTAAGCTTCCCATAAATGGCGGCATGGTGGCGTGTCCGGCCCGGCTTACACCGGCTCTCCTGAAGACCTTCGCAACAGTACGTACGAGTATCTTCACGTCAGTTTTGAAATGCACGTTCTCGGCATAGCTCACGTCGAGCTCGAATTTCTCGTTCCACGAGAGCGCATTTCGTCCGCTCACCTGTGCAAGCCCCGTTATGCCCGGCTTCACATCGTGGCGACGCCGCTGCACCTCCGAATAGCGCGGCAGGTACTCGGGCAGGAGCGGTCTGGGCCCCACGAGACTCATGTCGCCGCGCACTACGTTCCACAATTGGGGCAGCTCGTCAAGGCTGCTGGCTCGAAGGAACGCTCCGAAAGGCGTTAGTCGCTGGGCGTCGTCGAGAAGTCGCCCTGCGCGATCACGGGCCTCTGTCATACTTCGAAACTTCATCATCCTGAAGAATCTGCCTTGTTGGCCCGTCCGCACTTGCCGAAAAAGCGCGGGCTTCCCGAGGAGTATGCGCACAGTAGCGAAGACGATCACGATCAAAGGCAACAAGATCACGAGACCGACCGCGGCGATCAGCCGATCCAACGGTGACTTCAGAAACCGAGCATAGATATGCGGTCGTTTCACAAACCTAACTTGCATATACTGTCACTAAGAGTTAGGCCCCCGCCGAGGTCAGCGAACAGTGTGAGTTCAACGTAGTGTTTCCTGGCTTCGGCAGCTACTAAATCGCGAGTGATTCGCCTATTCGAAGATAGTTGGCTGTGGACTGGCGTTGACGTCAGCAGCAAAATCACGACAGGTTCCCAGCGTTGAGAGTTCCATCGCTCGTCAGTTGGGGCCCTGCCTCCGGGATGGGAGGCGAGCAAAGCCCCAGCTGGCTAAGCATTCGGTCGTACTCCTCGTAGGTGAATGCCCGTATGGGTTCAGGACGAAATTCAGACAACATGCGAAGTCTTGCCTGCGACCCGTGCTTTTTACCCAGTGACGGGTCATTGATGTAGCCCTCGATCGCGCGCGCTAATTCCAACACATTGTACGGCGGTACCAAGATCCCAGTGACATTGTCCCGCACCGCATCGACACTTCCAGGTATGGCGGTAGCTATCGCAGGCAAACCCATCGCGGCAGCCTCAAGTAGCACCGTAGGGAAGCCTTCATAATACGATGGGAGCACAAGCAAATCGATGCTTTTATACAACTCGGGCATATTCGTACAAAGTCCGGTCATGTGGACCCGTCGGTCGTCGCGGAAGACTTGCACGACATGTTGTGGGATTTGGTCCTCTGGCTCGAAGTCCCCAACGATTAGGAGGTGGATCGTCGGATGATTCGACCGCAGCACCTTCCACGCCTGACATAACTCTATGAGGCCCTTGTGGCGCACCAATCGGCCGATGAACGCCATAGCGAATGCGCTGGCAGGAATTCCATGCAGCGCGCGAATTGCCGTGGCCGCGACTGTACTTGTACCCGCAGGGTTGAATGACTCAAGAGCGTCGATTCCGTCGCAACTCCCGTTGACAGGCACGACCACTTTGTGTTGCGGGCAGATGGCTTCATCGATCAGAACCTGCATGATAGAAGGGCTGACGCAGAAGACCCGATGGGCAAGCACACACGCCATCTTGGTCGCTAGAAACAAAATGGGCTGCAGCAATCCCCTCGCTCCGAGATGTGGTAAGCCATGCACATGGAAAATGCGAACAGGTACTCGTGCCATGGTTGCTGCAATCATTCCTAAGAGTCCGGCTTTTAGCGTATGAGCGTGCACAATTGTCGGGCTCAGCTTCCACATCGCCCGCCACAGTCGGGGGATTGCCACCAGATCAAGGAACGGGCTGATTCTGGGATGCAGCTTGAT
>JAOAPO010000443.1 GCA_025462945.1 Bryobacterales bacterium | reverse complement strand
GGGGTGAGCGAAAAACATTGCCTTCCCGGACGTCCCAGTCCCAGAGCGCGTCGCCGGTGCCGTGCAGGGCTAATTGCCAGCGCTCTTCTGAGACGCGGAGTTGCTCCAGCGTGCGCTCCTGTTCGGTGAGATCGCGGAGGATCATGAGCCGGGCCGGCCGCCGCTCGTAGTCCATGTCATAGCCGGTCACTTCAACGCTCAGCCGCATCTGGTCACGGGTTTTGTGGGCCACAACATGCGCTTCGTTGACCGAGGTCAGGTCGGCCTCGGCCAGCAGGTCCGGCAGGGTAAGCTCGGTCAGAAACTGCTCGCGGGTCCACCCGTAGCGACTGACGGCGGCCGCGTTTACGTTCAGGAAGGCGAGGGTGCTGCGGTCGTAAACCCACGCAGGCAGGGGATTGTTCTCGAACAGTTCGCGGTACCGCGCTTCGGAGACCTGCAGATCGCGGATGGCGGATTGCCGCTCCGTAATGTCGATAGCCGTGCCGCCGATGAAGCGCTCGCCTGCCGCACTTGAGAAAGGGAATTTGACGATGAGCAGCGTCCGGCTGTCGCCTGCAGCAACAGGGATGTCCTCGACCAGCTGTCGGGGCTGGTTTTCGCGCAGGAGTTCCAGATCTACGCGTCGGAGTTCAGCGGCGACCTCTGCCGGGAAGATCGCATAATCGTCCTTGCCCAATACGTCAGCGGGCTCACGACGGAAAGCCTCTGTCCAGGCCTTGTTAACGTAAAGAAGCCGGCCCGCGGCGTCCTTCATGGAGGCGAGGGCCGGGCTGTTGTCCATGAAGGCGGTGAAGCGGCGTTGTGCATCCCGGAGCAGTAGCTGGGCCTCTTCAGCAGCTCGCTTCAGCCGGAAGCCGCGCCACGCTACCCATGCGAGCACGAGCGCCAGTGTCAGAACGGCACTGACCGCCCATCCGTAGACCCGGTTGCGCGCGTTGGCCGCCTGCTGCGCCCAGACTGAGCGAGCGCCTTCCGCGGAAAATGGCGACCACTCGTCAAGCTTTCTGGAAAGGTAGCCATCGGCCGCGAGTTCGGCGATGCCCTCGCGCATCAGCGCGGCTTCAGCTCTGAATTCGGGAACGGCGACGATGCCCAGCGGAGTGGTCGCGCCCGGCAACGCCGAGATGTTGAAGCGCGCCGTTTCGCAGCCTGAAGGGCGGGAAAGCAGCAGCGAATCGAGGACGCGGCCCTCCACCACGGCGGCACGAGCCTCGCCGGAGCAAACAGCCTGAATCGCGTCGCTGCGGCGCAACTTCACCATCATATGGCTGCGCGACAGAAATCGCCGGGCCATGATGCCGGTCATGTGAAGCCGGCCCTGGGCCACGATTTCGTTCGCCGCCTCGTCTGCGGTGCGAATGCGATGCGACTCGAGCGAGACCAGGACGTAGTCGCTTTCGAGCCACGGCTCGCTCAGGTAGAATCGCTTGCGGCGCTCGTCCGTGCTTCCGACCAGCGGCCACATATGCACGGTGCGGGCCGCGAGCAGTGTATCCAGCGGGATGTCCTGCGTGGGGACCCACTTGAGTCTTAGGTGCTTCCGCCGCGCAGCCTCCTCGAAAACATCGACAGCGAGGCCTGACACGGAGCCGTCAGGCGCGATCGAATAGAAGGGAGGGGAATGGTCTACGCCAACCCGTATAACTGGCCGCGAGGGGTGGGTGCCGGGGCGGACGCTCAGGAACCAAAGCGCGCCGAGCGCTACAGCGGTAGCTGTTATGCCGGCGATTAACTTTCCCGAGAACAATTAATTAATAGTACTGAATTATCCCAAACGAAGTTCGGCCCTGGCAATTGCCTCCAGGTGGACCTCGTCGGGACCGTCCGCAAGTCGAAGCGTCCGCGAGTTGGCCCAGGCCGCGGCGAGCTCGAAATCCGCCGAGACGCCCGCCCCGCCATGTGCCTGGATCGCGCGATCCAGCACCCTCAGAGCCACATTCGGCGCAACGACTTTGATCATGGCAATCTCGGCTCGGGCCGCTTTGTTCCCCACGGTATCCATGAGCCAGGCTGCCTTCAGAGTGAGCAGCCGGGCCTGCTCGATTTCGATTCGGGACGTGGCAATATCCGCGCGAATGGTGCCCTGTTCCGCAATTGTTCGGCCGAAAGCTACACGGGACTTCACGCGACGGCACATATCTCCGAGCGCTCTTTCCGCGACTCCGATCAGCCGCATGCAGTGATGGATCCGACCGGGTCCCAGGCGCCCCTGCGCGATCTCGAAGCCCCGGCCTTCGCCGAGCAGCAGGTTTGAGGCAGGGACACGAACGTTCTCGAACAGGACTTCGCCGTGACCGTGAGGTGCCTGCTCATAGCCGAAGACCGGTAACATGCGGAGTACCCTGACGCCCGGCGCATCCATCGGCACGATGATCATCGATTGCTGTTTGTGTTTCGGCGCAGTCGGGTCCGTCTTGCCCATGAAAATGGCGACTTTGCAACGAGAGTCGCCCGCGCCTGACGTCCACCACTTCAGGCCGTTGATGACGTACTCATCGCCTTCGCGGCGGATGCTCGATTCGATGTTGGTGGCGTCGGAAGACGCAACGCGCGGTTCCGTCATGGCGAAGCAGGAGCGGATTTCGCCCGCAAGAAGCGGTACGAGATATTGCTTCTTCAGGTCGTCGTTCGCATAGCGCTCGAAGACCTCCATGTTGCCGGTGTCGGGCGGGGAGCAGTTGAAGACTTCCGGACCCATCGGCGAACGGCCCATGATTTCGCAGAGCGGCGCGTACTCCAGATTCGTCAGGCCCGCGCCGCGTTCGCTGGCGGGAAGAAACAGGTTCCAAAGGCCGGCCGCGCGGGCGAGCGGCTTCAGTTCCTCGATGACCGGAACCGGCTGCCAGCGGTCGGGACCGCTGCAATGCTCGTTGTAGCGACGCTCGTTCGGATAGATGTGCTGTTCCATGAAGGCCGTGAGGCGCTGCTGGAGGTCGCGGGTTCGGGGGGAGAATTCAAAGTCCATCTTTGTGGCTCAGTGTATATGGTGGGCGCTTATCGCCAGGTGAGCAGCTCGCCCGTGAGGTGCGGGGTGGCGTTGAAGACGTGGAGCCGGAGCTGTTCGGGCCTGAGCCGCATGATCGTATACGACGCGTTGTGAAGGACACCCGCCAGGCGCATCGCGCGATGGTCTTCCACGTCGAGGCTGAGGGCGGCCCAGATACCGATGGGGGTTCCGGAAGTGAAGACGATCAGGTTGTGGTCGTCACCTTGCCGGGCGTGTTGTGCGAGCGCGGCGCGGCAGCCCGCGATTCGCTGGTGGAAGGCGACGAACGACTCGCCAGGATAACGTTCGTGGCCCTTGATCCACGCCGTCACGAGGCGAACGTCCGCACCGGTCCAGCGGCGGTGGACATCGGCTTCGGTATCGTCGCCCGCAGCGTGGACATCCGCGCGCATCGCCTCGTATTCGGCGCGGAAGTCGGGGTCCTCTTCGGCAAGGACGGGCGCGAGGTGTTCGTAAATATGGTCGAGGTCGAACTCGTTCCAGGCAGGGTTGAGGGCAGCGGCAGGGAAGGGAAGCCCGGCATCGGCATAGGCGGCAGAGACGGCGTCGGCAGTCTGCTGCTGGCGCTTCAGGCCACCCACCCAGGCAGCATCGAAGTGAATGCCTTCCTTCGCGAAGTAGTCTCCCAGAGTGCGGGCCTGGCGATGCCCGAGATCCGAAAGCTCGTCATAGTTGTAGCGCGAGCCCGCCTGGCCGTGGCGGACCAGAAACAGACGGCTCACAGGCGCCTTCTTTCGGTGAGGCTGGCAGCCATGCGGACAAGGCTTCTGACACGTTTATCGAAGGTTCGGAAGCGCTCGTCGGTGGTCTGGCCGACGTGGAAACGGTAGTAGATTTGTTGGAGGATCACGGCGAGTTTGAAGACTCCCAGGACTTCGTGCCACGGCAGATGGGTTACATCGCGACCGGTTCGGAGTGAGTAACGATGGATGAACTGGTCGCGGCTGAACCAGCCCGGCCCGGTGGTGATGACGGGGGTGGCGGGGTGAGGGTCGTCGGCCTGCGCGAGGCTGGCCCAGACCCAGTAGCAAAGGGTGAGGCCAACGTCGGCGAGAGGGTCGCCCAGCGTTGCCATTTCCCAGTCGAGCACAGCCGTCACCCGCGCGGCATCGGCGCTCAGCATCACGTTGTCGAGCTTGAAATCGTTGTGGACGAGGGTCGGCGCGCCCGAAGGCGGGATGTTGCTAAGCCATAAGATGACGCGGTCCATCTCCGGCAGGTCTTCGGTTTTGGAACGCTGCCAGCGGTCGGCCCAGCCCCGCACCTGACGTTCGAGGAAGCCTTCGGGGCGTCCCAGGCTGGCCAGATTACCGGAGGAGACATCGATCTGCTGCAGACGCACCAGGCAATCGATGAACGCCTCGCTTACGAGTGACGGATAGTCGGGGATGCCCGCCCATTCGGCAGGTGCTTCGTCCCGCAGAACGATGCCGTGGCGGCGTTCCATGAGGAAGAAAGTCGCGCCGGCTACCGCAGGATCTTCGCAAAGCAGAACTACCTGCGGAGCTTCCGGGAAGTGCGGGTGAACGGCGTCTAGCACGCGGAACTCGCGTGCCATGTCGTGAGCCTTCGGCGCTACCGGACCCAGCGGGGGCCGACGCAACACATACTCGTTGCCGCCAGTGCGCACCAGGTAAACAAGATTCGAGTGCCCGTTGGGGAACTGCTCGACGCGCAGGTCGTTACCGGCATCGGGCAGTTGAGATCGCAGCCAGGCGAGGAGCCGCTCTGTGTCGAGTTCTTCGCCGGGACGGACAGGTGCGGTATCGGGCTGCATCTAGCGGTACTGGCGGACGATCCACTCGGCCACGCAGCAGGGCTTAGTGGAACCCTCCACTTCAATCGTCACGCCGAAGACGGTTTCAATGCCGCGCGCGATGTCATTGACCTGTTCAAGAACGAAGCGACCGCGGACCTTTGCTCCCGCGCGGACCGCATTCGGGAAGCGAACCTTATTCAGGCCGTAGTTGATCCGCAGCCGGACGTTATCGAGGGTGAGAACATTTCGCGAAAGATAGCTGATCATCGACAGCGTAAGGAAGCCGTGCGCGATGGTTGTCCCGTAGGGCGATTCGGCCTCGGCGCGGACGGGATCACAGTGGATCCACTGGGCATCGTCGGTAGCTGCCGCGAAGACGTCGATTCGGTCCTGCGTAATCGGAAACCACTCAGTGACGCCGACTTCGGTACCGGCCAACTGGTGCACTTCTTCCATCTTCATCGCAGCGGAGTCCCCCAATCGACGTTCTGGCGCAGGGCCTTCTTGAGTATCTTCCCGCCTGGATTGCGGGGCAGGAATTCGCTGCGAACGATCATGTATTGGGGCACTTTGAAGTCGGCAAGGCGCGTTTTGGCGAATTCGATGAGTTCGGCGACCGCGACGCTTCGGCCCGGCTTCGGTACCACCATCGCGCCCACCTTTTCGCCCATCATCGCGTCGGGAACGCCCATGACGGCGACTTCAAAGACGTCGATATGGGCACAGAGCGCGCTCTCCACTTCCACGCAATACACGTTCTCGCCGCCGCGGTTCACCATGTCCTTCTTGCGGTCGACGATCTGGACGAAGCCCTCGTCGTCAAGGCGG
Organism: Bryobacterales bacterium; assembly: GCA_025462945.1. Lineage (GTDB taxonomy): Bacteria > Acidobacteriota > Terriglobia > Bryobacterales > Bryobacteraceae > BOG-234. The sequence continues at coordinate 3,360 of JAOAPO010000443.1, read as the reverse complement.
GCAAGGTCGCCGGTGCGCAGCCAGCCGTCCGCGAAGGTCTCCGCAGTGGCCTCGGGCTTGTTCCAGTAGCCGGGCACGACGTTGGAGCCGCGAATCATGAGTTCGCCCACATCGCCGCTCACGTCAGTGAGGCGCAGATCGATGTTGGGGACCGCAACCCCGATGGATTCAGGCCGCGTCACAGAGTACTGATAAGGTAGCCACGTGGTGAGCGAGGCGGTTTCGGTGAGGCCGTAGCAGTTCGAGACCTGGGCGTTCGGGAAAGACTCCAGGATCTTGGCAATGAGGTCGGGCGGGGTGGGGGCACCGCCGTACATGAGGCGCTGAACGCCGCTCATGTCGAAGCTGGGGAAGTTCGCCTGGTTGATCGCAAGCCAGTAGATCGCCGGCACGGAGGCCAGAAAGCCGATGCGCTCGGCCGGGATAGCAGCCAGAAAATCCTGCACGTGGAAGCTCGGCATGATGACCGTGGTGCCGCCGGCTTCGCAGGTGGGCAGCAGTTGGGAGTTGCAGCCGGTCACATGGAAGAGCGGGACGGAGACCAGAGTGCGGATCTCCAGGTCAGCCGGCAGGAAGCCGACGCGGCGGCAGGACTCCATGTTGGCAAGGAAGTTCTCGTGGGTCGTCATGGCGCCCTTGGGGAAGCCCGTGGTACCAGAGGTGTAAAAGATCGCTGCGACGTCAGAGGGCTGCGTGGATTCGACCGCGAGGGGCGGGCCCGCAGGGAGCGGGTCACCGGGGAGAAAGACGTAGCTGGCGCCAGAGTCATTGACCACGTATTCAATTTCGACGTCGCTGAAGCGAATGTTGACCGGAACAGCGGTGGCTCCGGCTAACTGGATGCCAAAAAAGGCGACGCACCAGTCGATGCCATTGCCATAACGGATGGCAACGCGATCGCCAGGCTGAATGCCGGCGGCACGGAGACCTCCGGCGACCTGGGCGGCGCTGCCCCAAAGCTGTCGATACGTGAAGCGGCGACCGCCTAACTCGACCAGCGCCTCCGCACTCGGCACGCGGTCTACCGTAGCGCGCAGCATGTGGACGAGCGACGGCGGGCGGTTCAGGTAGTGCGCAATGCCCTGAGAGTCGCGCGCGATGTTGGAGTAATCGAAAGGACGGAGAAGAGGCATGCAAGCGGCCGAACCGCCGAATGCAATTCTATAAGACCTTGTTCAGATTTCCGATTGCGGGCAGGAAGGTAGTGGCGCGCACGAGCTCAGCGATCTGGCGGATGTGGCTTAAATCATGGGCGACCCAGTAGTTCAGCATCTCTTCCAGAGTGAAGCGACCGGCGATGGGGTGCGTTGCGACGCGATCGGCGGCTGTGGGCGCAAGCTCGGTCAGGAAGTCGATGTTGGCCTCGCGCTGCTCTTCGAAATGCGCGAAAGATTCTTCGGGGTCGCGGCCCGAGTAGGTACCGGCGGCCGCCAACTCGTCCTGGTCGTAAGGTTCTACGGCAGGGTCATCGAGTTCCACGATGGCATCGAGGCGGACGCGGAACATGTTGCCCTCAATGTGAGCGAGATGTTCCAGCACTTCGGCGAGAGACCAGCGGGCTGGATCGGGCCGTTTGACGGCGTCTTCATCGCTCACGTTCGCCATGAGGTTGCGGAGGATCTCCGGGGTGGCGGCGAGTTGATCGATAACAGGGAGATCGAGTTGTTTTGCGGGCACTACTGCGATGCTAACGCATGCTCGGCAAGTTTGCGCCGGCGCTGTTCCTCGCAGGCAGCTCCGGCTTCGTCAGGGCTGCGCAACAGTACCAAAAGTTCAATCAGCCGGTCAATTTCCTCCTGGGAACGCAGGTAGTAACGGGCGTGCGACTTGCGCTTCCGTCCGACGCGCACAGGAACCACATCGCCCTCGGCTGCGAACGCATCTTCGTCGTTGTCGTCGTCGCCGACATAAAGCACCGTTTGGCAGTTCAGCCTCTCCCGTTCCGTTACCAGGGCGTGGCCCTTGTTAGGCGCGCCATCGATCACCAGATTCACCACCTGTTTGCCCCCGATGACCCGTACCTGATGCAGACCGCGGGTCACGCTCTCAATCAGGCGGCGAGCCTCTTCTTTCTTCTCCGTTTGCCGATAGTGAACTGCGAGGGAGAGACCCTTATCTTCCAGCCAGAGTCCGGGCAGGGGAGCGATGCCGAGTTCGACAGCGGCCTTCCACCGGCTCACCTGCGAACGAACCTGAGGATTCTCATGTCCTGTCTCCGCCCCGTGATTCCCGATCACACGGGCGAGAGCGATGCCCCCCAACTTTTTTAGAAGGTCTGGACGGCTGCGCCCGGAAAGGATGACGCACGGATAGAGGGCCGCCAGCCGGGTGAGCAGCAGCCGCGTTCGATCCGTCATCGTCGCCTCGTCAGGACGATCGACGATGGGCGCGAGGGTACCGTCAAAATCGAACGCACACATCGTCTGGCTGGCGGCGAGCCTTTGCAGGATACTGCACGCAGATCTCGAAAGGATGTGTTGCACGTCAGCCCGCCGCGCTCACAATCGGGCGTTCGGAAAGGCGTTCAGCCACTCTTTCCTGACTGCGAAGCCGCGCGGCATCGAGCAGCATCTTGCCGGCCCAGCGGTAGACATTCAACTGCCCAATGAGAGAGCGCATGGACTGCATGCGGTCATGCTGCTCTTCCAGAGGCATCGTCAGGGCGACGGCCAGAGCATTGCTGCTGGCCTCGAGGTCATAGGGGTTCACGATGAGTGCTTCCGTTAGTTCTTTGGCTGCCCCGGTGAATTCGCTGAGGACGAGAACACCCTTCAGATCGCTGCGGGCTGCGACGAATTCCTTCGCCACAAGATTCATTCCATCATGGAGGCTGCTGACGTAGCAGACGTCGGCGGCCCGGAAGTAGCGGAAAACGTCGGGTGGCTCGTGGTGCGCGCGCAGCAGGACGATGGGGAGGTAGTCGTCCTTGCCGAACCGGTTGTTGATACGCTCGGAAACCTCCTCAATGACGTCATTGAGGGTTCGGTAGCGTTCGATCTTGGTGCGACTGGGCGCGGCAACCTGGATAAAGGTAAACCGTCCCCGATATTCGGGGTGACGCTCCAGGAGTAGTTCCACTGCGAGCAGACGTTCCTCGATGCCTTTGGTGTAGTCGAGGCGATCGATACCGATGCCGAGAAGGGCATTGGGCTTCAGCTTCAGGTCTCGGAACACCTTGGCGCGGCATTCCTCCGGCGATTCGATGTCATCGAGCCAGTGGACTGGCCACTCAATGGAGATGGGGTAGGGCCGCACGAGCGCGCGGTGGCCCTGTCTGACCACAGCGTTGTGTTCGCGGTCGATACGTGTCTCCAGGTAGCGATCAACGGAGTCAAGGAAGTTGTTGCAGTTCAGTTGTGT
>JAOAPO010000419.1 GCA_025462945.1 Bryobacterales bacterium | reverse complement strand
GAGATTACGTCGAATCGCTTTGGACTCTGCGCGAGCAGCAGCCCGCCCACCAGCAACGAAGCAAGAACTGCCGACGCGCTTTGAGGACGACTCACTCACCCTCGGACGAAAGCACGGCCGGAATGTCACGTTCTATTTGCCTGAACGCCGGATTTCTTTGTTTGGACGCGTTCTTGACTCAGCACACAGCATGTAATAACGTGCATGTAATCGCTTACGCGACTACGCTACACGGAAATGAGAGCCCAACGAATGAGAGTCAGGATTGCTCCCGCGTGGTTTGCGTCAGCCCTGTTGCTGGCGACAATCCCCGCCTCGGCCCAGCAAGGCGCGAAAAACGGCGAGTGGCGCTACTACGGCGGCGATGCCGGAACCACCAAGTACTCACCGCTTGACCAGATCAATGCCTCAAACGTCAAAGACCTGAAGATCGCGTGGCGCTGGAAGGCTGACAACTTCGGGAAACGTCCTGAATTCAACTGGGAAGTCACCCCGCTCATGGTGGGCGGAGTCCTTTACTTAACAGCGGGAACGCGACGCGATGCGGTAGCAGTCGATGCAGCCACGGGTGAGACGTTGTGGGTCTATCGGCTCGACGAAGGTCCGCGCGGGGCCGTAGTTGCGCGCGCGAACAATCGGGGTCTGTCTTACTGGTCTGACGGCAAAGGCGACGACCGAATCCTTCTGATTTCTCCCGGATTTCAGCTTGTCTGCCTCAATGCGAAGAACGGACACGAGATCTCCACATTCGGCACCAACGGCCGCGTCGATTTGAATGAGGGCCTCGACCGCGCCGTGGTGAAACCTGGCCAGATCGGCTCCAGTTCCCCCGCGATTGTCGTCGGCGACACGGCGGTCGTGGGCGCGGCGCTCCTCGCCGGCACTGCCCCGCCAACGAAGGAAAACGTCCCTGGCTACATTCGCGGCTACGATATTCGAACCGGAAAGAAGAGCTGGACGTTCAAGACGATCCCGCGTCCAGGCGAGTTCGGCAACGAGACCTGGGAAAACGACTCCTGGAAGTACACCGGCAATACCGGTGCGTGGCCTCCGCTGAGTGCGGATCTGGAACTGGGGTACGTGTACATCCCGGTGGAGATGCCGACCGGCGACTTCTATGGCGGAACCCACCTCGGCAACAATCTTTTCTCTGACAGCCTGGTCTGTCTGGATGCAAAAACAGGCAAGCGCATCTGGCACTTCCAGCTTGTCCACCACGATGTCTGGGACTGGGATATCTCCTCGCCCCCCATCCTTGTGGACATTACCGTCGCGGGCAAAAAGATCAAAGCTGTCGCTCAGGTGACCAAGCAGGCGCACACTTATGTGTTCGACCGGGTCACCGGCAAACCGGTTTGGCCCATCGAAGAACGGCCCGTGCCGCAGTCGGATGTGCCGGGCGAGCGAACCTCGCCGACGCAACCCATCCCGACCAAACCGGCACCGTTCGACCGCCAGGGTATCAGCGTGGACGACCTGATCGATTTCACCCCGGCGCTTCGCGAAGAAGCCGCAAAGATCCTCTCGCAGTACAAGATCGGACCGCTCTATACGCCTCCTATCGTGGCGGACTCGGGCGGTAAGATCGGCATGATGATGCTGCCTCATCACGTAGGGGGAGCGAACTGGACGGGCGGGGCGGTGGACGCCGAAACGGGCGTGCTGTACGTCTCGTCCGTCACGCAACCAGACGTGCTGGCCCTCTCTGTGGCCGATCCGAAACGCTCGGATATGGGTTACGTGGGCGGTCGTGGTGGTCGCGGTGCTCCTGGCCGTGGCCCCGGTCCTGTCGCTACCGCTCCAGTAGCTCCCGGTCGTGGCGCGGGCGGTGTCGTCGATGAGGAGGGCGGATTCAGCGCGCGCCCGGCACCGAGGACGAATACCGGTCCGCAGGGCCTTCCGCTGGTCAAACCGCCATGGGGGCGGGTAACAGCGATCGACCTCAACACGGGCGACCATCTTTGGGTGGCGGCGAACGGACCCACCCCGGACTACATCACCAATCATCCGGCACTGAAAGGCATCGACGTCAGCAACGGCGGCAAGCCCAGTCGCTCGCTAATGATGGTGACGAAGACGTTGCTGTTCAGTTCGGAAGGGAATAACCTTTGGGTTCCCGTGGCTGGCGCAGGCGGGAATGCATTCCGGGCCATGGACAAGAAGACCGGAAAGGTTATCCACGAGATGCAGCTACCCGCGATGACGACGGGCGTCCCTATGACCTATATGGCGGACGGACGCCAGTTCATTGTGGTAGCGGTGGGTGCCAGCGGCTACCCGGCCGAACTGATTGCACTTGCTCTGCCGTAGGATTCCGGCCGCAGCCGAGCCTCGGTTTAGCTTTCCGCTCCTGCGTAGGTCGTGTATTCTGCGGCGCTCATCAGGCCAGCCAGATCAGCATCGCTCTCGATCCGGACTTTGATCAGCCAGGCACTCTCGTGCGGGTCGGCGTTCAACTGCTCCGGCGTGGTCGCGAGGGCGTCATTCGCTTCAACCACCTCACCAGTCACCGGTGAATAGATGTCGGACACGGCCTTGACCGATTCGACCGACCCGAATGTGCGGCCCTTGTCCACATGAGTGCCAACCTTCGGCAGATCCACATAGACGATATCGCCGAGTTCGTGCTGGGCGTGCCATGTGATGCCGACCGTCGCGACCGAATCAGTTACGGCGATCCACTCGTGCTCTTTGGTGTAGCGGAAGGTTTCTGGATAACTCATTGAGGCCTCTTGTAGAAGGGCGTTGGGACGATTTCCGCCTCGACTGACTGGTTGCGAATCACTACTTCAATCTTTTGGCCAGCCGCCGCCCGGTTCACCGGAACATAGCATAAACCGAGGTTCTTGTTGAGGGTGGGCGAAGGAGAGCCGCTGGTCACCCAGCCTGCCGCGACACCATCCACGTGCACCTCGTAGCCGTCGCGCCCGATGCCGCGGCCGCGCATCTCGAAACCCGCGAGCTTCCGGGTGATGCCCTGATCGCGTTGGCGCACCAGTGCATCGCGACCGATGAACTCGCCCTTGTCAAACTTGACGATCCAGCTCAGACCGGCTTCCAGCGGAGAGATGGACGGACCGATCTCGTGCCCGTACAGAGCCATGGCGCTTTCCAGTCGCAGCGTGTTGCGCGCGCCGAGGCCGCACGGCTTGATCCCATGCGCTGCGCCGGAGGCCATAATAGCTTTCCAGACCACGACCGCGTCAGCCGGGTCGACGTAGATCTCGAAACCGTCTTCACCCGTGTAGCCCGTGCGGGCGATGCGCGCCGGAACGCCAGCAAAGGTGCCGTCCACGAACCAGTAGTAGCGAATCGGGGCGAGACTCGTCTCGGTCAACGGCTGGGCCGTTGCCACAGCCAGCGGACCCTGTATCGCGATCTGCGCATACTTCGGGCTGGCGTATTCCACTTCGCAATCGAAGGATGCCGTTGCCCCGCGGAGGTGTCCAAAGTCCTTTTCCTGATTGCTGGAGTTCACGCAAATGAAGAAAGAGTCTGCCGCGACGCGGTGTACCAGAACGTCGTCAACGAAGCCGCCGTGCTCGTAGAGCAGCCCGGAATATTGGGCCTGACCGTCTTTCAGCTTCTCAGGAGCATTCGTGGTGACGAACGAGGTGAACTTCAGGGCCTCCGGTCCGCGGATCTCGATCTCGCCCATATGGCTGACATCGAACAGGCCCACAGCCTTGCGGACGGTGTGGTGTTCGTCGAGCAGCCCGGAGTATTGGACGGGCATATCCCATCCGCCGAAATCGACCATCTTCGCGCCCGCGGCACGATGAACTTCATTGAGTGGAGTTTGTAGCAATGCGGCGCTGGTCATCAGGGGTTTGGACCCGGTTTGGAGGTAATTGGGTTAGGGTAAGCATCATTGTAGCGTCTGGCTTCCCCGGAGTCCGACGGGCGGAAACCATGCTCCCTTGAGCTCACGCTTCCAGTAGTTTCCCGTGGCGCGGCGCTCGTGCCAGCTGGTGAATCGATACTCGTAGAGCATGCCCCGGACCAGTTTGGGAGGCGAACCTCCGAAGGGCCCGGGTTCCATCAGGCCCAACACAGGCTTTGAACCCTCCAGAATGCGGAGCAAGAACGGCACGATCCAGGGACTGTCGTTCGTGGTGCCAAGTGCGGCGAACCACATCTGCCAGTCAAGGCGCGGCTGAAACGGCGCTACCCAACTCATATTTTGGTTCAGAGAGCCCGCTTTATGGCGGAACTTCAGCGGCAGCCAGTGCTCACCATCGAGCGAACCCTCGATTTCGATCTCCGGGCGCTTTGTGGTCATCACGGCGAACAGCCCATAGCGGTTGACCAAACCGAACGAGGACTCGGCGGCTTCGAGAGCCACGAGGGGCGCGGGCAGTCTCGTGAAAACTCCGGCCAGACTGATCGCGGACATCACGACAATGAAGGTGGTCAGCACCCAGCTGGCGACGCGGTCTGGGGGCGAAGCAGGGTACTTCGGCAGCTTCCAGCGGCGTGCCCAGAATGCGTTGTCGAACAACAGGACGCAGAGGGCGATCGTGAGAATGTTGAAAAACGTGTAGTTCCCTGTCAGAAGAATGAGCAACTGCAGCGATGCGATGGCGAAGCCTGCCAGCTGTTTCATTCGGCGGGGTCCGAAAATCAAGAACGGCGCGATCAGCTCGACTCCGAACATAATCACCGTCGCAGCTTTCAGAAGCCATGCCGGTGACTGATGCGCGTACCAGGCGAGCGGTGTCGGCAGCGGCTGGGTCTCGAAGTGAACGCTGAGAGCGGTCAGGTTCCGCCACGAAGGATCTCCGCTGAGTAGCTTGACCGCGCCAGACTCAAGCATCAGACGGAATAACAACAGGTGGAAGAGCCAAACACGGCTGAACTCCGGTCTGAGAAAAATGGCGAGAAAGCCCGTTTCCAGCAGCAGGAAGTCCCACTGATAGCCCATAAAGACCTGCCCTGCCGAGACGAGGGAGAGGTAGTAAACGAACAGAGCGGCGAAGACGATGCGCTGCCAGTTGCCCCACGGCTTCGCGATGATCGACACCGCAGCAAGCGCGGCACCGCCCCAGGCGATGGAAAGCAAGGCGTAGTCCGACTGGTCAAACCAGAGCAGCGAGGGAACTCGCCACATGGCGGAGCGTCCTAATTGAGCACCTACCGCAGGAAAAAACGAAGCCACGGGCAGAATTCCTTCAGTGCCGAGCAGACCGCGAACCTGGGTTCCCGCGGACGCGAAAGCGATCAGGTAGATGAACGAGAGCAGGCGGCTGAAGATGATGGCTGCACCGGAATAGTCGGACGGAACCACCGGTGCGCCCCAGAGCAGCTTCGTGAGCGTCATGCCGAGGCCGCGGTTTCGAGCGATCAGGCCGTAGAAGAACTCGGCGACTGCGGCGAAGCCCGGCAGCTTCTGGTACAACGTCAGGGGCCAGTTATCGCCGAGTGTCCGAAACACTGCCTCAGCGCCGGAATAAACACCGTGCGGCGTGACGAGGTGGACTTTCCGCTTGAGATCCTCGGTGCGCAGTTGCGGGAACTTCGTTCGGGCTGCGTCGATGGTGATGTAGCGGACGCGGTCGCCGGTCCGCACCTTCCAGTACTCCACCCAGGCTTTGCAGAAGCTGCAGTCACCGTCGTAGATCAGGGTCTGTTCGGGCCGGCTCATCGAATGAGAGCCGCCGCGTGTTCAGCCGTTTCCTGTATGGTTGTGACTGGATCGAGCTTAACGACCAGCAGAGTCTGATCGTCCGACGGCAGGCAGCCGCCCATGAAGGTTCTCACGTCCGCCAAAATCGCCGAACACAACTCTGCGGGAGGCCTGTGCCAGTTGCGCTCCAGAGAGGCGGCGATGCCATCCTCTCCGAATTCCTCGTCCTTCGCGTTCGCGGCTTCCTGAATGCCATCAGAGAAGACGACGAGGATATCTCCGGGCTTGCAGTCGATCGACGCCTGCTTGTAGCGCACCCCGGGAAGCAGACCGAACACGGGGCCGCCCTCATCCAGCTTGAGGATCTCCGGCCCAGCCGCGCTCCGCCGCATCAGAAGCGGGGGAAGATGACCCGCGTTGACGTACCGCAGGACGCCGTTGTCACGATCGTAGTAGCACCAGAAGAGGCTGACGAAGCGTTCCCGCGCGGTCTTCATGCACATCAGGTGATTGAGTCGTTCAGCGGCCTGCTCATGGTTGCTGGCAGCGCCAGTGCCGATGCTGGCCCGGACCGCGCCCTGCACCACACCCATAAGCAGTGCCGCAGGAAGGCCCTTGCCCGAGACGTCGCCGAGGATCAAAGCCACTTCGCCGTCATCGGTCTCGAAGACGTCATAGAGATCTCCGCCCACCTGATAAGCGGGAATACATCGGGCCGCGAACCCCAGGCGGCTGGAGATGGAATCGTCGTTCGGGAAAAGGTCGTGCTGGACGCGGCGCGCGACGCTCAGTTCTTCCTCGATGTGCTTGCTTTGCATGTAGCCCCGGAACCGCAGAGCGATGATCAGCATGGCGCCGAGCAGAGCGATGGAAGCGGCGCAGCCCACGATCAGATTGGTTTGCAGCGGGCCGAACTTGGTGGAGATGCCGCGCCGCAGAATGCCGAATTCGGCCACCTCGGGGGGCCTCCGGCCGCGGCTGCGACCTCCTCCGCCTGCCTGTTCGCCATTCGGTGCCGAGAGCTGAGGCGGGGCTGGCGGCAGGGGCGGTTCACCGGGGCCGCGCCCGAAACCCAGCGCGCCAAACCGGACCGGATTCAAAATGACGAAAGCCCGACCGGAATTTGTGTTCACTTCGGCAGGGATCCGTTCACGGTCTCCCATCAGCTTGCCGATCTCACCCGGTTTGTAAGCGCCGGCCGGGGAGGTGTCGCCTCCGGCGGCGAGGACTCGACCCTCGAAATTGATGATGCGAATCCAGGCAATCTGGTCAGCGTCATCCTTAACCAGTTCATTCAGGATGGCCGTCAGCTTTGCGGGCTCAGTCACAGCGGCCTGGCGAGCCATCCGGGTGATCGTCTGCACGCGTCGGTCGGCATCACGGACGGCCTCCTGCCGGATCAGGCTGCGGGACACGAAGTTGTAGGTAGCGAGAGTCTGGGCGAGCAGCAGCAGAGCGAGCAGGCCGCCGAAGCCAATCGAAAGCCGGAACCAAAGGAGCTTAGGTTTCACCCGTTCGCTAATCATACAATCCGCATACCCTCTATTGCGCGTTCGTTGGCAATGGAGTTCCGCCCTGCGCGATTTTGTGACATGGATTTACGCGCCTGTGCGGGCCTCACAAAGTGGAGGGACCGTAGTAGATCTCTGAGGGTGCTGTAACCAGCGGTCCGAGCTTGTGCACCAGAACCACAGCGCCGTTCTGCGTCACGGTCATGGTCAGTGTCGCGGGATCGAACTCCGCCCGAAGCTGGCGCGCGGCGTTCACAGGCGGCAACTCGTTCTTTACGCCGTTCTGGGGGGCATGGAAGAACTGAGAGATCAGGATCGGCTTTCCGGCCAGCTGCTCCAGTCGGAGTTCGTAACGTGCTCCGCTCGGTCCGGCGTCGATCAGGACGTCCCGGGTGCCTTCCGGCTGTACCGCGGGTCGCGTAAAACTATGTTCGATGCTGGGGTTCAGAAGCGGCTTCTGGCGAGCCACGGGACTGAACCAGCCCGCAATGCGGACATACCGTGCCGGCTTGTTTCGCAGCATCTCGTCGTAGGGGCCGTTGAACCCAAAGGCCAGACTCACAATCATCCCGGGCACGAGAAGCAACCCCGTCAGCCAGCCCGGCAGTCGGGCGAAAGCGGCCACCAGCGCTGCGAGCGCGAACAGGGGCAGAAAGTCCGTTTCATATCGCTGCACGCTCCAGCCCGTGCCAGCAATGAACAACACGATCCCCGCACCGGATTCCATCAACAG
>JAOAPO010000410.1 GCA_025462945.1 Bryobacterales bacterium | reverse complement strand
GGGAATCATTGGTATTCGGCTGCTGGAGCCGAAACGCTCCGCAAGGCGGCGCAGGAACCATGGACGTTCGAGGCAAATTCCTCATTCCCCGGCGTTTCAATGCGGACATTGGGGAAGGAGAACGGCGTTACCACCAAATGACCGGCGCCATCAGCCGGGCGTCAGGATTGTAGACGGAAACCGGACGTTATTTCAGTTGCGACTACGTATCGATCAATCCAAGCTCTTCATGCAGATGAGTCACGCGAATAGGACAGACTAGTCCGACCTCAATCGTGGCGAAGTGCAACCATCGGGTCGACTTGCGCCGCGCGCCGTGCCGGGAGAAATCCTGCCAGCAATGTAACCATTCCCAAAGACAGCACTGCAACCGCAATGATGATAGGATCATTCGGCTTCAATCCATAAGCGAAGCTTTCCCGGTATGTGGGCGCCAGCGCGCGGTCGAGGACTGGGCTTAGCCCGAGAATGGCAGGCACACCCACCGCAACCCCACACAGAACCAGCGTAAACGTCTGGCGCAGTACGGTCCAAACTACCCTTTGTGGCCGCGCCCCTAACGCGATCCGGATGCCGATCTCATTGGTCCTCCGCGCCACCGCGTAGGCCATCACACCGTAGATCCCGATGGACGCCAGCACCAGGGCGATCGCGCCGAAGACCGTCGCCAGCGAGGCCATCAATCGCTCCTGCGAGAGCGAGTTCTCAATTTCCGCCGTCAGAGTTCGCACGTCCGTCACGGCCAGCTCCGGATCGATCGACCGCACAGCCTCACGGAGCTGTAGTGCGACGCGCGCTGAATTGCCACCAATCCTGAGCTTGAGATTCGCGCGTCCCGCGCGCGGGTTTCGGAGCGCGGCGGTGTACACTGCCGGTTTGATGGGGTCGCGTAACCAATCCACATGCCAGTCGTCGCAAACCCCGACGATTCGGAACTGGGTGACGCCAGAGTCCCGCGCAACAGCGGAGCCTCCCGTTCCGTCGGAGGCCGTGAACGTCAGTCCGACAGGATTATCGCGATGAAAGAAATGCCGCGCGAACTCCCGATTGACCACCACCGCACTCGGACCGTTCCGCGCGTCACCTTGGCTGATCGCGCGTCCGTAAACAATACGGATGCCCATCGTCTCGAAGAAACGGCTCCCAACGGCCAGAGCGGCCGCATGGGATGCGTAAGTGATCTCAGGCTGGCCGCTATTGGCGCCTATGTAAAAGCCGCCACCGCCGTCAGCAAAGGTGGCGGATTGAACGCCCGGAATTGCTTCCATCGCCCCCTGAACCTTCGTAAGTAACGGGCCGATCCGACTATCCGGGTAACGCAGGGGCGGCGGTTCCAGAGTAAACAACAAGACGCCCTCGGGCCTCACTCCCAGCGGCAGGGCACGCAGGTTGGTGAATGTCTTCACGCACATCCCCGCGCCGGCGACCAGTGCCAGTGAGAATCCAACCTGCAGGACCACCAGCGCGCCGCCCATTCGCAGTTTCGAAAGACCGGCCGAACCGCGGGACGCGTCCTTCAGTGCATCGTTCACATCGACGCGCAGTGATTGCCACGCAGGCGCGAGGCTGAATAAGACGGCGGTAGCAAAGGTGATCACAACGGAGACGAGCAGCACTCTCCCGTCGAATGCCGATTCGAATGGATTCGACCGCCATGGCGCGGCAAGCAGTGCCGGGACGCTGTTGCGGGCAAAGTACCCCATGATTACGCCCGCCGCACCCGCGATTGCCGCCAGTGGCAATCCCTCCGCCAATAGCTGCCGCGCGATCCTCCCGCGGCCAGCTCCCAGAGCAAGACGTAAAGCAATCTCGCGCTGCCGGGCGGCACATCGCGCGAGCAACAGGTTGGCGACATTGGCGCAGGCAATCGTCAGAACGAGCCCAGCCAGCGCGAACACAGCGAACAGCATTCGGCCATAATGGTCCGTCACGTAATCCACGCCACGGCTACCGTCTGCAAGCATCAGATGAGGACGTTTAGCTGGGTCCTTCAACAACTCGCCATGAGGCGCCGCGAGGTAGTTGCCGTCGAGTTGTTGCTGGAAAATCAAGTCGAGCGCACTTAGCGCCCGCGCGTCGGAAACGTCGGGCCTTAGCCGGCCCATGATCTGGATCCGCCAGGAGGCATCGTCGAACAGGGACTGGCCATAGGCCGACGGCAAAAGATGCAGCGGCGCCCAGATCTCGAAGTGGCCTCCCGGGACGATGCCTGTGAAGTACTCCGGATTCACTCCAATGATGGTTACCGGAACGCCATTCAGCGAGATCGTCTTGCCCAGCGCTGACGGGCTGCGCCCGAACCTGCGCGTCCAATATTCATAGCTGATCACAGCTACCGAAGCCGCCTCTGGGTTCACGTCGTCCCCCGGTCCGATCGCGCGTCCGAGGACGGGTGAAACATCAACCCCGCGGTAAAAGTCGCCCGACACGAGAAATGCATTCAGCGGCTCGGCCCCGCCGTCCACCAACGCCGTGACGCGACCGAGTTCCTTGAAGCCGAACAGGCTTTCGAAAACCAAGTTGTAGCGGAGAAAATTACGGTAAAAGGGAGGGGAGAACTCGGCGTGGATGTAAGCGCCGTCCGCAGTGGGGAGGTGTTCGTACATCCAGCCATAGGTCGGAGATCGATATCCAAAGCTCGGTGCCATCCATCCTCGTCGGGATTCCTCGCTTCGCCATGTCAGCAGGCGCAATTCCCCGGCGTCCTTAACCGGGATTGGCCGCAGCAGCGTCGATTGGATCATGGTGAATATGGCTGTGTTGGCGCCAATGCCAAGCGCGAGCGACACAATTGCCACGGCCGTAAATCCTGGGGCCTTACGCATCTGGCGGATCGCGAACGCCATGTCCCGGACGCTCTCTTCAAGCCATTGGATGCTCCACACGTCACGGCTCTCCTCTTTCAGCAAAGCTGCGTTCCCGAATTTCGGGCGCATCGCGCGGAGGGTAGTCGCCGATGCGGCGTTCTCCCGCCTGACCTGCTCCGCCCGTAAATCGGCGTGGAGCTGCATCTCTTCTTCCAGCTCCGCTCCGAATCGGTCACGATTCAGAACAAAACGGCATCGCCGCCATAGTTCGCCGAGTGTCATACCATCCCTCTACGCTGTCTCCAGGATGCGCGATATCGCTCCGGAAACACGCCGGTAAGCAACGACTTCGCTTATGAGCTGCTTGTGTCCGGCCTTAGTAAGCGAGTAATAGCGGGCACGCCGGTTACCCTGCGTCCGGCCCCATTCGCCCGAGACCCAGCCTTTCACCAGAAGGCGCTGGAGTGCAGGGTATAGAGATCCCTCCTCCACCTGCAAAACGTTCTCGGAACTTTGGTAGATAGCCTCGGCGATCTCGAAGCCGTGCATTTCGCGACCCGGCGCGAGAGTTTTGAGGATGACCATGTCGAGAGTGCCGGGCGGGATGGGGTCGCGCGAGATCGTCACATAGACAGCCTATGTTACTCTGCGGCTAACTGTCAATGCCCACCTCAAAGAGCCGTGGAAGGATCGATCCTACGTGCCGCGAAGGGTTTCCGATTAGGAACGAAGAACGGCATTACCACTATTTGGCCTTCGCGCTCTTGCGTTGGCCGGTTCTCAATCGACGATAAGCGGACTCTTCGGGCTCGATCTGGACGCTGAGGTACTAAGATCCGCAAGACTGGTTCAGGCGTCGGAGCGTCTTTCAGGCAGCTGAGCTGGTTTCCGAATCTTGTAAAATCTGAACGCGGTGGATGATGGGAGAGTCTTTCATAATCAGAACGAGGTAGAGTTGAAACCAATGACTCCGTACCGGCTGATAAGTCTCGCTTGTATTTCGGTTCTGGCCGCCTTCTGCCAGGCGCCGCCGGCGACATTCGAAGTCATCTCAGTGAAGCCCAGCATCCCAGGAACATTGGGGGGGCGTATGCAATTCCTGCCCGGGGGGCGTTTTTACGCGTCCAACGTGCCGTTGACAGGTATCATCCAGAATCTATTCCGGGTTCGGAGCTTTCAAATAGCCGGCGATCCGAAACTTCTTTCTGTAATTGCCGATGGTCATAGCGCGCGCTACGACATTCAGGCCAAGGGCGACGCGTCCGCAACAGAGGCTCAGGTCCGGGATATGGCCAAGGCTCTACTGGCTGAGCGCTTCCATTTGAAGGTTCACAAGGAGAATCGCGACTTGCCTGTCTATGCGCTTTCGCCAGCGCCCAGGACCGGCATCAAGTTGGCTCCTGCACCGGAATCTCCGCGAATTCCGGGTTCGGGAGGCGTGGCCTTTATGCTCAAGGGATGGATACAGGGAAGTAACGTCAGCATGGAAACTCTTGTGCGCACACTTTCGGAACTGGTTGACCGGCCGGTAGTGGACAAGACGCTGTTTACCGATGCCTTCTCCTTCAGGCTGACCTTTACACCCGATCTGGAACCGGGCCAGGAAGTAGCTGAGGGCGGATGTCCAGCGAGCTTCGCTGCGTTTCAGGAGCAGCGCCGCATGAAGGTGGAACCCATGGATTGCCCCTCCATCTTCTCGGCTCTTCAGGAACAGTTAGGTCTAAAACTTGACTCCCGCCGGGAGCCCGTGGAAGTTCTGGTGATCGATCATGTTGAACCTCCAACTGCCAATTAATTTGACCGGTTGGGTTACCGCGGGCGTCTCAATCGGCGGTAACCGGACTTTCCTGGCACTATCGGCTGCGGCGGACACCATTTGCACGCAGGCTGTTATGTGCGTAGTTAGATAAATGAAGGATTAGCGTAGCGCTTCGGTCCCGCTGGGCGTCGCCGCGTCGCCGAGCGTGAACCTGGAAAGTTCTCCACGTCTACACCCGCGAGTTCGTCTTTCATCAGGGGGCGTTCGGTGAAACGTCACCGTTAAGAAGAGCCACGGATGCCACACTGTAGCCAAGGCTGAAAGAGACGGCAACAATGAACAAAGTAGCGGCGGTGATCCTATCATTCTTTGCTCTTTACAGCGCGCTCAGTCAGGGGCGAGAGGGCATAGCGATGTTCGAGGTCGCGTCGGTGAAACCTAGTGCCCCGGAAGTTTTGGGCATGATGACTCGGTACCTCCCTGATGGAAGTGTGTACATCTCGGGTGCAACCCTGAAGAGCCTGGTGGCTGTCGCTTACGGAGTACGGTCGTTCCAGATCTCCGGCGGACCGGAGTGGCTCGACACGGAGCGGTTCGATGTGGACGCGCGCGCGAGCACTTCAGACGGAACAACCCCGATAGATCCTTCAAAGCTGAGCGTGGAGCAGCGCAAAACGGGAGAACGGCTAAGGAATCTCTTGGCTACCCGCTTTGAAGTAGTCATTCGCCGCGAAACGAAGGAACAGCCAGTGTATGAGCTGGTCGTCACTAAGGGGGGACCTAAACTTCTGGAGTCCACGGAGGGGAAGAACCAAATACGCCGGGGCCTTGGAACCATCAAAGGGCAATCTGTTGGCCTGAGCATGCTCGCACTTAATTTGTCCAACGAGCTGGAATACCGGGTTGTGGACAAGACGGGCCTGACTGGCAAATACGATTTCGAACTGAACTGGACGCCGATCGTACTCCGCGGAGCTACGGTTCCGCCGGAGCCGCAAGATGGGCCCTCGATCTTCACAGCGCTGCCGGAGCAACTCGGGCTGCGTCTCGAATCAAGAAAAGGTCCCGTTGAAGTTCTGGTTATCGATAAAGCGCGTAGACCCTCCGGAAACTGACTCGCCTCAAAGGGCAACAAGGACTTGGAAAACCTACCTTCGCTGAAATTGTCGGTGCTGAGCAGTGCCACATCCCTAAGAACGGCGTTACCACGGAATGAACTGGAGGCGCCCACTGGAGGCCTCAGTATTCTGGACAGTCACCGCACAGCCAAGACCCGACCGGTAAACACGACGATTCATGAGGATGGCGCGGAAGAGTCGCGCACTCTACCGCCTTAAGTTTTTGCGGACCAGCCTGATCTGAAACACCTTGGGCCAAAACTTGCCAGTGACAAATAACCGGTCATGCTCGTGGTCGTACGCAATGCCGTTGAGAACGTCGGCAGCCTGCGTCTCTTTCTGAGAGAGTAGGCCTGTCAAATCGATCCAGCCCGTCACGACGCCCGTCTTCGGATTTATACGGGCAATTCGGTTTGTCTGCCACACGTTCGCAAATATCTCGCCCTTAACCCATTCCAGTTCATTCAGGTTCTCGACCGGACGGCCCTGATCGGTCACGTGAATACTGCCCGTCTCACGAAGCGTACGGGGATCCAGAATGCGAAGTTCCGCCGCGCCAGCAGTCGCATTGACGTCGCGTGTGCCATCCATATAGAGCCGCACCCCGTCCGTTGTCAAGGCCCAGCCTTGTCCCTGAACCGGGAATTCTCCGAGTTTCCGCAGTGTGGTCTTGTCGTAGACAAATCCTACTTGGTGCCGGTAGGTTAGTTGATAGAGCCTGTCGCCCCATGCCACTATTCCCTCCCCAAAGTACTGTCCCGGCAGCGGACTTCGTTGGATAACGTCTCCGGATACCAAGCTCACCTTTCGAACATCAGAGTGACCCTCTAGCCCTGTGCCTTCATACAGGAAATTGTCGAGATAGAAAAGACCCTCAGTGAAAGCGGTTCGGTCATGGGGATAGGTCTGTAGAACGCGAAAGCCATACTCTGGTGTAGCCGCGCGTGCTCCGGAGGCCCACATGTTGAGTGCTACAAGCGACGTCAGTAACCTTGTTCCCGGCACGCCTTTGATGGTCGCACAGTGCGGTGCGATGCCTTAGCGGCAGGGCTTGGCATCAACGACCTCGAAAGCAGGACCGCTGCCGAGAACGGGCACACTGAACCAAAGCGGCTAAGTGCTCGGAGGTCGTACATCACGCCAGCTTGCGATCTCAACTGCCTTGCTCCTCATCTTTGCAGGGCATTAGCGCTGCTCCACGGGTATAGGTCAGCGAAACACTTGGCCGCGCCGTCGCTACTTGGAGATTGAGAACGGAGAACGGCGTTACCAAACAAATGACCCGCACCCGCCCTTGGACGTCAGAATTGTAGACAGTAGCGTGACATCAAGGCAGAAGCGGATGCCGCCCTACTGCCCACTCAGCTTGCGAGTGGCGGGTCATTCGCCGGTATCCGCGCCGAGACAAAATGCCAGGCTTTCGGTTATTTATTGGGTGTGTGGAGACCGCCGGAAAGCTCCCCGCGTTGACGTTCTATCGTCGGACTACTACGACTGCGAACGTGACAGCATTGAAGTTGTTTCCACCCAGAGCAGTGCATTGGGAAGAACGGCGAGATCGTCAGTTCGCGGGGAGTTTAGCCATCGGTTCTGTGGCGCGCGGGCGCTAAACGTGAAGCACAATCTGTGCGCTGCGTCCACATCTGGGCCCCGTGTGCACGATGTATTCGCATGGAGTCAGCGCCAAACTAAAGGCACTTCTATTGCACAGCCCAGGGAATGAGTTTAGCGGCCATCGCTGGTTTGGCCAGAATACGCCAGCCCAGGCTCTCGATCTTAGCGGCCCTCACCGGCTTGGCCGCCATTGGATCTGCTCAGGACACTGTGTTTCGCATCCCGGTTCGGGTTGTCACGGTGCCGACCGCCGTTTTTTCGCCCGCCGGTCAGTTCATCGGAGGGCTTCAACCTCACGAATTCCGACTCTTCGATAACGACCGAAGCCAGAATGTGCACTTGGAGTATGTCCAGGCGCCAATATCCGTGGCCATTGTCGTTCAGGCAAATGATGCGGTGCGTACCTGGCTGCCGGAAGTACGGCGCGTCGCGAATGTTGTTGACGCGATGCTGCTCGGTGCAATCGGCGAAGCTTCTGTAAGCACGTTCGGTGACGACGTCAAGACGCTGCAGCCGTTTAGTGCTGATGCCGTGCTGCTGGGTAAGTCATTTGCTTCGATATCTGCCCGCGGGGATCGCAGCCGGTGCCTGGACGCAGTACTTGCAGCGGCGAAACTACTGGCAGCCGTTCCTCTTAACCGAAGGCGGGTGATTTTGCTGATTGGTCAGTCAGGTGATGTCGGCAGCACGGCACCGTTGCGCGACGTGCTCAGGCAGCTTGAACGGGACAACGTCGTTCTACATAGCCTCGTCATGCCACGCGTCGGCAAAGATCTCATCAAGAACACCGTTTCGATCGGCAGTACGAACGGCGCGTTTGGCAGATCTGATACCGGGATTATGGGCTCAGTCGATTTGGGAAAGCTCATCCCGGAGATACTACGCGGCGAGAAGACCGCGTCTGGTCAAGATGCAGTAACTGTCTTGACCTGGGAATTGGGGGGGAGACGAATTCCGTTTCGCAAGCTCCGCGATCTCGAAGATGGAATCTCACGAATTGGAGCCGAACTTCACAGCGATTATCTTCTAAGCTATGCACCAGACCGCACCACCCCCGGCTATCATCGGATTCGTGTGCAAGTCGATCGCCCGGATACGGTCGTGCGCGCCCGGCCCGGCTACTACGTATCTCAAGCCGACGCGTCGCAATAAACAGCTTGGTTCTCCCCGATGGCCGCGGATAATGATGGCTATCGTCGATGCCGTCGAAAGTTTGGTACCGACGCTGACAGAGACGGCGTTTGCGTCAAGTGGCCCTCTGAGCTCCTCAATCGACAGTAACAGGACTTTCCGGGTGAATACCGGAGTGTGATCTCTGTCGCTCGGGTTCCGAGTGGCTAGTCACACGCCCATCATCTGCAGCGGCCTACTTCGCCGCTGGTAGCCGCTCAGACTTCGCCAGCCGTTCTTAAGCCGCTCTTAGACGCGGCTTACTGGGCCGACGGTGTGAGAATGATCGACGTAAGCCGGACACCATCGTCTGCATCCACCAGAATTTGCCCTCTGTTATTCAGAGCCCGTCCACGCAGAACTTTCCACGGTGAACTGGCCGGAACAAGATCTCGGAGCAACTGAGGACGGCTCTTGCCATCCTGAATCGCATCGCCTTCCGGCGTGTGCACCAGCAGTTGATCCAAATCATTTATCGCGAACGGCTCGGCGTCGCCCACCGGCAGCGCTCTATCTCCGGCTCCCAAAACCGAGACGAAGTAGTTCGGGATGGCCAGTTGTTCGCGTTCCAGAATATGTCCGCCCGGACTCACGGCAACCACGACGGCACGCAGTTTCACGCGGTCCGTGCTGTTAGGCGTGCTCACATTCCATCGCGTGTCCTGGAGGCCGTCCGTGAACACGGCGTGCCTGTCGTTCGTGAAAGCAATCGGATAGCCGCCGCAATTGCAGATCGCTGTTCCGAAAAACGAGGGTCGGCCAGGCTCAAGGCTATAGGCTGCGACATCCCCCGAATCGTTGATGCCCACTGCGCGGCTGCCTTGATTCCAGCCCGCCACCGAACTGAGATTGACCAGAGTCCTCGACTCCGGCGCGTAGGCCCCCGCTTGTGGAGCTCCGGTGTAAGCGCCGAACTCCACAGCCAGTGATCCAGCGCTGTTGATTCCTCTGGGCAGCACGTAAGTCCCAGTGTCTCCGGTCAGCGGTGCAATAAAACCATTGCGGGTCGATTCGAAACCGCGTCCATCACGGTCTCCCGGCGCAGTCTTCCCCGCCGGATTTAGATTGAAGTACTGACCGGCGATCTCGCCGCGATCGTTCATCACGGTTCCGATGCACTGAACCGCAGGGCACGGGTCGGTGACGGAGTAACTAACGTCGCCCGCCACCGCCCAGGCGGCGCTTGCAACAAAGAAAGCAATCTCTCGCAGCATAGCCTGATTGTTTGGGACGCTGCGGCTATTAGTCAACCAGCCGCCGTGATTTTCCGCTCCTGCAGCCCTGCTAAAGGCTTGTCTCCCGCCGGCGCCGGACACATTGAGAACGAAGTACGGCGTTACCGTCTACGGCGACGGCGCTTGCAGACCACCTTCCTTTACCGCCTTGGACATTGCAGGAGGAATATCAAAGTGGCCGATCCGCCCCGAAAACACCGGTTCGGTTTCGGCAGTAACGCTGCGGGCGGGCAAAAGGACGTTATGATCGGACCATGTTTCCGAGCGCCGCCTGCGGGCGGGCCTTCATTGCTTTGCTTTGCGGCGGTGTTTCGCTAGCGCAGGCACCGTCGGAGTTCGAAGTCACTTCGATCAAGCTTTGGCGGGAGAATTACTCGCGTGGGCTCGCGGCCCACGGTGGCGTATTACAGGCTACGACGACTCTGAGGGGCCTGATGACATGGGCCTTCGACACACAGGGCGAAAACATAACCGGCCTCCCGGCGTGGGGAGTTTCCGAAGAGTACGAAGTTCGAGCTAAGGCGGCACGACCCGAAAAACTGGCCGCCCTGAAGCTGCTCGGGCAGGCGATGCTCGCAGACAGGTTCGGTCTCCGGTTGCATCGCGAGACGAAGATCGTGCCGGGATACGTTCTCCTGCGTGATCCGAAGAGGTCCCTCAACCTGCCTGAGGCCGAAGAGGGAACACCGCAGGATGGAATCGGCAGTGTTCAGATTGGCCAGCACGAGATTACGACGCGAGGCCTGTCAATGCCGGGCTTTACACGGTATCTCGCCTACTCCGTACTTCACGCCCCGGTTGAGGACCGAACCTTCCTAGCGGGAATCTACAGCTTTAAGCTCCAATTCGACGACCCCGCGGAGGGCAACCTGGCGGTGGACTCCGGCTTCGGCTCGGTGTTTTCGGCGGTAGAGAGTGTGGGACTACAACTCAAGCGCGGTAGGGTAGTGGTCGTATCCCTTCGTGTAGATGAAGTACGAAGGCCTGAGCTTGATGGAAATGCACCCTAACAGCCGGTGTGGCTGAAACATACTGAGTCGCGCGATTCTCAGTAGACGGTAAGCGGACTCTTCGAGCGCTCGGGCGGGGGCGTTAAACCTATGATCCCCCTGTGACGTTTCGGTCGCAGTGAAAGACTTACGGCGTAGCGGCCCCGTACAAAGTGGGCGGATAGCGCCCGGGGCTCCAAGCGAGATCCTGATCGACATAAAGGCTCCACGCGCCGTCACCGGAAAGGACTCGATCCCCGTTGTCAAGTTCGTAGGTTTCGCCGTTCCATTCGAACTTCATCTTGCGGCCGCGCACGTCGCCCGCCTTCCTATAGCCACTTCGGGCGGTGAACGAGAAAAGAAAGCGGCCGCGGCCAGGAACGTAGACCCAGAGGACAGGCCCTTCCGCCTGACCGTGAGCGTCACCCTGATTCCACTCCCAGCGCTTGCCATTAATGTAAAGCCGCGGGCTGCTCAGGGTCATCTGCACGTCATTCAACTGAAGGTCGCGGGCCGCTGCACGCGCCGACGCGGGCTTCGAGGGCTCG
>JAOAPO010000393.1 GCA_025462945.1 Bryobacterales bacterium | reverse complement strand
GTTCCCCTCGAATTTTTTCTGCCAGAAAGAAACATTTGTGCTTGGCATGGTCGCGAACCGGCATCCAGGATGTCGATGCCAGAAGCAACCGTGTACCTGTATTGCGACTTTGTGTTTCGGGAGGACGATGTCGGGCGACCCTGGCAGATCACGTCGATGGAGCCGAAAGCGAAATCCCCTGGCGTGAAGTGCGCGCCTGACAGCGATTTCCGGGACAGTATTTCGACCTTGGATTCCGGCCATCATGCGACTTCGCGTGGCTCGGTCTACGACATCCATCGTGTCCTTCGGCCCGGAATTCGAAGACTATGCAACGGCCGCAGTCGAAAGCACCAGCTCCTGCTGTGCCTCACCCAGCACTGACGGGAATTCGCGTGGTCGGAGAAGTCGCGCGATCATCTTGCGGGCAATTGCTTCAACGACAGGTACGACAACCGAGTTTCCGAACTGCCGATAGGCCTGTGTATCGGACACAGGGATCTCCATGTCCTTCAGACGCGGCGGATCATCGAAACCCATGAGGCGTGCGCATTCCCTCGGCGTCAGACGTCGGGGGTTCTTGCCACGCTGAGCGATGAGTATCTCGCTCCCATCCTTGTGATAGCGCGCTGACAGGGTGCGTGCGACATCGTCTCCGGTGAACACGGAGCAACCAAAACCATTTCCCTTTTCACGGTGCTTCGTCGCGTAGACCTGAAGATATTGCCACAGATGATCGCTCAACGTATAGCGATCGCTGACCACAGTCTTTCCTCTGCTCAGGACCGTGTACGGTTCTTCAGGAGCTTCGTCCGATCGATGGAGAATGTCTGCCAGCGTGGGCGCGATCTTCGGGCGGGCGAGTCTATCGAAATCAAACGTGACGTCGTCTCGGAACCCGACGATGAAGACACGCTGCCGGCGCTGAGGCACCCACGCACTCGAGTCGATGACCTTGTCGAAGACATGATACCCAAGCTCGCGGAGGGCGCCCATGATCACTTCGTAGGTGCGGCCGCCGTCGTGACTCCTCAGGTTCTTCACATTTTCGAGCAGGAAGGCCCGTGGCTGCTTCGCCTTCAGAATACTGACGATATTGAAGAAGAGGGTGCCTTGTGTCTCGTCAAGAAACCCGTGCGCGCGGCCGAGGCTATTCTTCTTTGAAACGCCTGCCAGGCTGAATGGCTGACAAGGAAAGCCCCCAAGCAGCACATCATGATCCGGAATTGATGCCGGCTTCACGAGTGTGATATCGCCGTGAATCTCCTCGGCATCCGGAAAATTTGTTTTGTATGTCTTACAGGCGTGCGTATCGATCTCCGACGTAAAGACGCATCGGCCGTTTTGCGCCTCGAACCCCCGACGGAGGCCTCCGATCCCGGCAAACAAATCGATAAAATCGAACGCGGGCTGGCGGGGACGCTCGTCGCGTGCAAGTTCATGCTCTATGGCAAGCAGATATCCCGCCTTTGGCTCGGAGTCGCCGACCAACCAGCGCCTAACCGTTCGCGCTTGTACGCCGAGTGTTTCGGCGATTTCTTCTTGTGTCCGGTATCGGAGGGCTGAACGGATGAGGTCAGTTGCCGGTGTATTTTCGGGGGGAATCATGCAGGGCAATATGTCCGGTTTTCTTCCCGCCGTCAAGCTTGACGCTTTCGTCGCCATTTCAAGAATGGTGATTGCGTGAAGTGGGGCGCCTTCAGCGATCTTTTCGTTGGTATCGCCTGGAAACGCCTCACGGCGACCGAGGTTGATCCTGCGGTTTCGAACGGCCACGAGTTCCAGGGCGTTGCGACATTCCGGAAACTCTTTGATACCGACGAGAGAAGGCGATTCGATTCGACATACGTGCTCTTGAGCGATGACGATGAATCGCCATTGACCATTCGCTCCTTTGCGCGGTGGTACGACTCCAGGGAGAAGCAGACGCATCGAGGACCGGAGTGGCGTCTCTACTACCCAGCCGAGGCAGGCCAGATTCAGTCGCGGATGCGGCCGGGCGACCTCATGGTTCTGGCGCTGACGAAGACTGGAGAATTGGTCGTGCTTCTCGCACACGCTGGCTCGACTCGAGAGGCGCAGCTACAGGTACTTTTTGGACTTGGTGATCCAAAAGAGGCGATGCAGAGCCGTCGCTTTGGATCTGACGCTGATATCACCTTCATCTCGACAGCGATACTCGAGGACCTCGGGCTCGCGAGTCCGATGCCGGAGCAGTCCGGAGATGGTGCCATTGTCATGGCGCTCGCAGAAGAGCTATCTCGGTTCTATCCGTCAGCGTTGCCACGGGGCAAGGACATTTCGCTGCGAGTCCAATCGAGCATCGCGGATGTCGATCCGATCGAGGATCCGGATGGTACCCTCGTGCGCTGGATTGAAGCCGAGGAAGCGCTCTTTCGGCGGTGGGAGGATGGACTAATCGCTCGGCGTCTTGAGCGAGGATTCGCTTCTGGCGACACGTACGATGTCCAGGGTTTTCGTGATTTCTCGATGTCGATTCGCCAGTCCCGCGTCTCCAGAGCTGGCGGTGCGTTGCAACTGCACACCGATCGGATACTGCGGGCCAATTCGATTCTGTTCGAAGCACAGGCAACAACGGAGAATGGAGAACGACCGGACTTTCTATTTCCGAGTGCGGCAAAGTATCACGACCCAGTGTATCCCACGGAGGGCCTGCGGATGCTTGCCGTCAAGTTCACGGCGAAAGACCGCTGGAGACAAGTGCTAAATGAGGCCGAACGCGTACAGTCAAAGCACTTGTTGACACTGGAGGCGGCGATATCGCTGCCGCAGCTAAGAGCGATGCACTCGTCACACCTCCAGCCCATCGTGCCGAAATCCTATCTCGACCTGTATCCATCCCAATCAGCAACTCTTCTCATCTCTCTGGCTGTGTTCATTCGTGACGCGGCTTCACTTCAGTAGATTCGGTCGAGTGCAACCGTCATTCGCCCTTCTGGTGTTCCGGGCAGCGAGCTCGTCTAAAGAAGGCCCAAGCATACGACCATATGCAGGCAATCATGATACCGGCGCGCGTCGATATCGATCAAACTCGTTCGGCAAGAGGTCGAGCAGCACATTGACGGGCATGGCGTAGATGTCGAATGTGACGTCGAACTGCATGAGAATATCGGCAAGCCGTCGGGGAGACCCGCGGGATGCACCACCAGCGCCACGTCTTCGCAGGCCGGTGGCGGGATCGATGTACAGGCGGTTTACCAAGGGTAGCACCGTTGGTGACGTCGCGAGCTCCATCCGAGAGGCAATCTGCTCGTACAGTTCACCAGGCACGGAGAGGGCTCCAGCCAAGACGCCAGATGGTCGTGACGGGTCATCCACGTGCGCCACCATGATTCTCCAAGGCCCGGTCAACAAGTGGCGATAGTAGGTGCGAAAGTCTGTGCCTGTAGGGACGTAGCGTGCACGCTGCCCAAGCTTCCGTTTGCCGCCGGCACCCTTTGGACACACCTGGGTAAAGTAGAACAGGGTAAGCCAGCACCAGAGTCCCGCGTCAGCGGCCACTTCGACTACGGGCCTCTCATCCAGGAGACCCACCGCGTATTGTCCCCATGCATGACGCGTGTCGAACGTCCGTACCTCCGCTATCCGTTCACTTTCGAGAACTTCGACGAACCTGCTCTCTGTCAACAAATCGGCCGGAACGTCCGCGCCCTCTGGCGCACTGGTATCGAGCCACTGATGCATGGCGGCGATGCCTTCGGTTGTGAGTCGGCTCAATTTCAATTGCTTCCCCCTTCGGTCAGCAGGGACGAGTAGCGAGTGAGG
>JAOAPO010000208.1 GCA_025462945.1 Bryobacterales bacterium | reverse complement strand
GGCGATCACGGGCATAGCGGTTGACAAGGGACTCGTCAAACTGGACCAGCCGATCCTCTCTTTCTTTCCGAAGGAGGCACCTCCAAATCCCGATCCCCTGAAACAGAAGATCACCGTGGCCAATATGCTCTCAATGCAATCGGGTCTCGATTGCGGCGTGAAGCCGGGCGAGCAGGAACTGGCCCAGATGCGGCAGACGAACACCTGGGTCAAGTTCACCCTGGCGCTCCCCATGGTGACGGAGCCCGGCTCGAAGTTCGCATACTGCAGCCCAGGCTATCACGTCCTCTCTTCGATAGTCACGGCGGCGACGCATCAGCCTGAGGTGGATTTTGGCAGGAAGTATCTGTTCGACCCTCTCGGCATCAAAGATGTAGTCTGGCCTCCCGATGACGAAGGCCGCACGCACGGCTGGGGTGACAGTCACTTCTACCCGCGTGACTTCGGCAAGATCGGTTACCTCTACCTGCACGACGGTATCTGGGACGGCAAGCAGATCATTTCCAAAGAGTGGATACGGAACTCCATAACGAAACAGGCCGACCCCGGGCGCAGGAACGGGGGCGGTTACGGCTACGGCTGGTGGCTCGCGAATACGGCAGGCATGGAAGAGTTCGGCGGCAACGGCCGAGGTGGCCAGATGGTCGCGGTCTGGCCGGAGAAGGACATAATCGTGATCGCCACCGGTGGTGGTTACCCGGCCACCGCGGTGGGTTCGGAGGTCGCCAAATCCATCGTGGCCGATAAGCCCGTGCCCGCGAACGCCGAGTCCTTGAAAGAACTGCGTGAAAAGATCGCCGCCGCTGCCAAAGCGCCAGCGCCAACACCAACACCAGACCTTCCCTCGATGGCGAAGACGGTCTCGGGGAACAACTACGCGCTGGACCCGAACACCTCGCGGCTGGAGGGTCTGACGCTTACTTTCAAGGGCAACAGCGAAGCCCAGCTAAAGCTCAGGTACCTTGGCACTGATCTGGCGATGCCGGTTGGTCTCGATGGCGTCTACAGGCTGGGACCGTACGGTCCACTCAAGCTGCTGGCCGGCGCGACGGGCAAATGGACCTCGGACACCGACTTCCTGCTCGACATCAATTTCATCTCAAACATCAACCGCTACACAGTGGCGATTCACTTCGAGGATGGTCAGATTCAGACGACCATCAACGAATCGTCGGGACTGATGCGGAACGGAAAGGTAACAGGAAAAAAGATATGAACTTCAACCGGCGTCTGTTTCTAAAGACGATTGCGGCTTCGGGCGTCAGCGCTCTGTCTCGCTACCCGCTGCTCCAGGCAGCCATGCCGAAAATGAAGATTACGCGTATCCGCGCGTATCAGCCGCCGAATCCGAATCCGCTGTTCAATCAGGCCGATACGGTGGTCACCATCGAAACGGATGCCGGCATCACGGGCATCGGCGAAGGTGGCTTCCCGGATACGCTGCGGCAGCCTGCCGGGCGGCTGATTGGGCAGGATCCGCAGTACATCGAAAAGCTGTGGCAAGACGTTCATCGCTCTTACTTCTACCCGCCAGGGCGTGAGAAGGAACATGCGCACGGCGCGCTCGACATGGCTCTTTGGGACATCCGCGGCAAAGTTCTCAAGATGCCTGTGCACCAGGTCCTCGGCGGCATGTCGCGCAATTACTGCGAGTGTTACAACACCGCCGGCATCATACCGGGAATTACTCCGAGGACTCCTCTGAAGGAAAGGGCTGCCGCCACCATCGCAGCCGGCTACCGCGCCTTCCGCATGGGCGCTGCTGACACCCCGGCGAACACGGTGTTCAACGTCCGCGAGAAGGTGAACCAGATGCGCCAGGAGTGTGCTGATGTACGGGCTGGTGTGGGCAGCAAGGGTGACTGGTGCATCGACTTCCACCAGCGGTTCGACTACATCGACGCCGTTCGGGGCTGCGACCTGATCGAAGAGTACGCGCCGCTGTTTGTTGAGGATCCGGTACGCGCGGAAGGCTTCAACGATGACCTGCCCAGGCTCCGAAAGGTAGTGAAGGTACCGATCGCCGCGGGCGAGGAGTGGGGCAACCGCTGGGACTTCAATAAACTGATCGAGAATCACGACATCGACTGGATGCGGGGCACGCTGCCGAACGTCGGCGGAATCACGGAAATGATGAAGATTGCCGCTCTCTGTGAAACGCACTTCATCGGCATCGTTCCGCACTTCACGGGTCCAATTGCGACCGCGGCAATCGTCAATTCGCTGGGCACGTACTCAGGTCCGCTGCTGCTCGAATACAACTATCAAGGTAGAACGCTGCCCCACCTCCCGGCCTGTCTCGATTTCAAAGACGGCAAGCTCTATCCCAACGAGCGGCCCGGTCTTGGCGTCGAGTTCGATTCGAGCAAGTGCACGCAGATCCTCGAAGTAACCAAGTTCGACACGACTCGCGTACAGACTTACTTCCGGCCCGATGGCTCCATCACGAACTGGTAAACGTCAAGGGTTGTAACGGTAGATGAGGTCGCGGACCCGCAGATACCACTCGGGCCCGACTTGCGGGAACACGAACGGCGTCCACTGCAGGAAGTTCAACTGTGGGGACCGAAGCCCCATCGACCCGGCAAGCAGCATGTCTTCCGCGGCATTCCGCTGCAACAGATCGCTTAGGTGAAGGATGCCGGGCGGCAGTTGCGGCGGCAGGCCATTCATGAATCGCAGGAACTGGCGATGTGCCGTGGCACTGGAAGGCTCCGTCACAGGTGCCGCATTGCGCTCGCGGGGCAGGTCCAACGCATCGGGAACCGTGGGTTGAATGACCCGAACCTCCATGGGCGCGACATTCCAGATGCCCGTCTTCAGCAAGCCCTCGATACGAACGCGGCGCGGCGGCACGTCGTGCGGCACCCAGATGTCGAATATATAAGAGCGGGAAGTCTGATTAGGCAGCCATGGAGCCAGTTCAGGAATCGCTCCAAAGCTGGGCGACGGAACTTCTGTAAGCCAGTCCGGGCATGAATCAGTGCCGCACGGAACGAAGTGCTGGCGATAGATCGTGACCTTGAGGGTGTCTGGGGGATTGGCACCAACGTACAGGAAGTAATTCGCGGCAGCCGACGAAGTGACAACGACCTGAACTGTCAGGTGGCCGTTGCGCGGAACAGCGGGCGAAAGAATCTCGCGGGGATTGAGTTCCTGGTCCTGCGGGACCACCTCGCCGTGTGAATTGTAGCGCTGGAACTCGGAGTGTATCTCTATATCCTGAGCCTGCGCGGCAGCGCACAGGCTCAGGATGATCAGGATGATGACGAACTTAGGGCTCACTTAATATAGAGCGTACCCTGCTGCGTGGACGCTCCTGCGGCGTTGGTGCAGCGGACGGTTACGGCACCAGTGGGGCTGTTCTGCGGTATCACAAGACTCCATTGAGCAAGACCAACGGCGGAAGGCGTCCAGCCGGTGAAAGCGACCGGAACCGGCACCGTTCCACCCAGCACGCAGGTGTTGCTTCCGGTGAAGCCTGCGGGCGGGCCTGCGGCACCCGCACCGGTCGCAACGTCGTAGCTCAGTTTCCCGAGACCGGTGCCATAGATCGAAACGACGCGGCCTCGGGCCTCAGGGTTGTTGATCGAGTTCAGGCTGAAGTCCTGGTTCCCGGCGATAGAGTCCGTGCCGGCCGGCGTAATGGTGAAGAAGCCAGGCTGGCTGGGTGTCACGTTCACCGGAATTTTGTCGCTGAGACTCCCGTTATAGCTCACCTGCGCCAGCGTAGTTGTTTTTCCGGCAAGTTCGAACGGGACCTGGATATTCAGTTGACCGCTGAACGAGAGGAACATCGGTGCCGGGAAGCCATCGAAGGTAACCGTGACGCCGCCGAGAACATTCGAAAGCTTCCCGTAACCATCATAGTCGCCATTCTGCACATAGGGTGCCGGTCCCAGAGCGCTGCCCGTCGCTGCATAGATGGAGTACAGACCGCCCGGCGAAACCACGCCGTCGTTGTTTTGTCCAACGTAGCTGGCTGCGTTCACAATGCTCTTCGACGTGAAGACAGGCTTCGGGGGAACGATGACAAAGTAGCCGGTCAGCGCCAGTCTTCCCGCGCCTTTCGAGAGGACCAGCGTAGCGAGTGCCGGGGTCTGGCGCGCGGCGATATCGAGCGTCGCCCGAATCAGCGGGCCAGAGGACGATGTTACTGAGGTATCGACACGTGTGCTTCCCGGCCGAACCGAGATGCCCGCTCCGAAGACCTGAACGACGGTTGTATCGTCGAAGCCTCCGCCGAGGAACGCGATGTCGACAGCGT
>JAOAPO010000202.1 GCA_025462945.1 Bryobacterales bacterium | reverse complement strand
GCTCAGCGCGATCTCCAGCGGAATCGTAACCTGCTTTTCGACTTCTTCGGAGGCGTGGCCCGGGAAGAGCGTGACGATGGTGACCTGGGTATCGGTAACGTCGGGGAACGCTTCGATAGGCAGCGTTTTGAAGGCGGCGACGCCTGCCCCTATGAACAGAATGAGCAACAGCCCGATGAAAAGCGGCTGGTGCGTCGCGAAGTAGATCAGGCGGCGCAGCATCGGTTAGAGACCCGCTTTCAGGTAGATCGCGCCCATCGTGACCACACGCTGGCCTTCGGTGACTCCGCCGCGTATCGGGAAGCCATTGTTGTGCCTGGGTCCGGTCTCGACGGCGACAGCCTGGAAGCGACCCTTTTCCACTTCGACGAAGACGCTTTCCTTGCCACTGATGCGGACCACGGCGCTTTCCGGAACCCAGAGAGCGGCCACGCTGGCGTTGGCGTAGTTCATGCGGCCGAACATTTCAGGGCGGAGACGGCCCTTGCTGTTGTCGAGTTCGGAGGTCACTTCGATAGTGCGCGTCTCTTTGTCCACGGTATCGGCAATGCGGGTCACGTGTCCCCGAAACGTTTCGCCGGGGTAGGCGATCAGTTCCAGGCTGGCGGTGCCTCCCACGCGGCAGTTACGAATCATGCTCTCGGGGACTTCGGACGAGACCCAGACGCGGCTCAGGTCGGCGATGGTCAGCAGCGACTGATTCACTTCGTTGTGAACTTCGCCATCCACAGCGTTAATCTCGAGAACCTTACCGGAGAGCGGCGCAAACACGGTGGCGGTTTGCGACAGCGCGCCCGGTTTGAGACCGAGCAACTGGAGGCGCCGTCGGGCCTGTTCGCGAGTACTCTTCGACTGCTCCAGAAGAGACTCCGACATCTTCAAATTCGTCTCCGCCGCGAGCGCGTCTTTGCGGGCGACGGCTTCATGAGCGAGAAGATCGTTGAGACGGGAAAGGTCGGCTTCCGCCTTGGCGACCCCGATTTCAGCCTGCTTGACGCCCGATTCCGAGGTCAGGAAGGCCGATTCGGCTTCAGCGAGTGCCGGACTCTCAACTGTCATCACCGGCTGGCCTTCGGTTACAGAATCGCCCAGCTTGACGAGAACCTTCACAATGCGGCCAGGAACCTGCAGCATGGCGTGACCGACCCGGTTTGGATTCACGCCGACTCTGGCGGGAGCAGAGACCTCATCGCCAGGAACCGGGATCATCTTCACCGCTTCGATGGTAATTTGCTTCAGCTCCGGGGCATCCGGACCAAGCACCACGAAGCCGGGGGGCGGAGCGTTGGCTGGGGTCGCTGAGGACACGGGAGCTTCGGGCTTCGCTGCCTCCTTACCGCACGCGGTGAGGAGCAGCGCCAAACACAGGCAGAAACGCATGCTTCCACCATGGCGCGCCGGGAGTCAACACCGGAATAGCCTGCCGGGGGGAGAGAATCGCCCTCGCTTAGCCCATGCGGAGTACGGCTTTGCCGCAGACCTGGCGGTCTGTGAGTGCCTTCATGGCTTCCGGCAGCTGGTCAAGTCGCCAGTCGGCGCGAACCTCAGGCGCGATCTTGCCCGCATTCCACAACTCGTCAAGATCGGCGTGAGTTTGCGCGGGGTATGAGGGATTCGCCTTGATATGGCCGCCCCAGAAGGCACCGACGACAGATATATTTTTCAGCAGAATGCGGTTGGCCGCAATGGAAGGGATACGGCCCCCGGCGAAGCCGATCACGAGGAGGCGTCCCTGCTGCGCGATGCACTTCGACGACAGGTCAAACACGTCGCCGCCCACAGGGTCATAGATGACGTCGGCAGCGCGTCCGCCGGTCAGCGATTTGACGGCGTCTGGCCACGCAGGATCGCTGTAATCGAGGACGTGATCCGCTCCCTGACGCTGGCAGAAGGCCAGCTTCTCAGCTGAGCCGGCGGTCGCGATGACTCTCGCCCCGAACGCCTTGCCGATCTGGATCGCCGACATTCCCACGCCGCTTGCGCCCGCATGGACCAGCAGCCATTCGCCTTCCAGCAGGTGTGCACGGTCGCGGAGAGCGAAGAGGCTGGTGTGATACACGATGGGGAAGGCTGCGGCCTGCTCCCACGACATCCCTTTTGGCACTCTGAACACCCTGTTGATGGGCACGATCGTCTGTTCCGCGAAGCCGCCCCCTTCAGGCAGCGCAAGAGCCGAGTCGCCTTCACTCCAGCCGCTGACGCCCTCGCCCACGGCGTCCACCACCCCGGCCGTTTCGGCTCCCGGCGTGAATGGAAACGGTGGCTTCGTTTGGTACTTACCCTGAATCTGCAGGACGTCGAAGAAGTTGAGCGCGGCAGCCTTATTGCGGAGCCGGACCTCGCCTCTGCCGGGCAGCGGGGCCTCTGTTTCCGCCCACTCCATACCGTCTGGCTCGCACCACTGATTCACACGCCACGCATGCATGAACTAGAGACCTTCGAGGCATTCCGCAATCTGACGGTGCGAGATGGCGCCCTCTTTGAGGATTTTCCACTCGGGTTCGGTGATGTCGACCGTAGTTGCGCCCGCGCCTTCACAGAGTCCACCGTCGAGGACCAGATCGACGCGACCGTCCATCACGCCGAACGCCTCGATGCCCGTCGTGCAGGTTGGGCGGCCGGAGATGTTGGCGCTGGTGGCGATTAGGGGTCCGTTCAGACGGGCGATGAGTTCATCGGCGACGACGCAGCTGGCCTGGCGAACCGCGAGCCTGCCCGTGTTGCCGGTCGATAGCAGCGGAAAGCCCGCCGCCGCGGGCAGAATGATGGTGAGCGGACCCGGCCAGAAGCGCCGGGCGAGCATGCGGAAGCGGGGCGATACCTCGCGGGCAAAATCCTCGGCCATAAAGGCGTCGCGAACTAAGATGGGCAAAGCGCGTATGATGGCGCGTCCCTTGGCCTCGTAAATTCGCCGCACGGCGCGCAAACTGAGTGGATCCGCCGCCAAAGCGTAGAGCGCATCTGTGGGGATCGCCACAACGCGACCCATTCGGAGTGCTGCTGCTACACGGTCCAGAGCTTCGGGCGAAGGTGCAGACTGGTCAATCTCTATGAGGTCAGTTGCCAAATGCGTGCTTTCGACGCCAGCGTAGCACGTCAGGCGACGGCTGAGATGAGTTCGGACTGCTGTTCTGCGCCTGATGCCGTCGTAGCAGGGGGCTGGAACGAATAGCCGAAGCCACGAACCGAGTGAATGAGAAGCGGTGCGGTGGAGTCTTTCTCGATCTTTTGGCGGAGCCGGAGTATGTAGACATCGACGGTGCGGTCGGTGATGGCGCGATCCTGACCCCAGACGGCATTCAGCAGCTGCTCGCGGCTGAAGACGATACCGGGCCGCGTCATCAGGTACTCGAGCAGGCGGAATTCGGTGGCAGTCAGCGCGATCGGCTCGCCGGCGAGTTTCACCTGACAGCCGGAGCGGTCCAGTTCCAAAGTTCCGGCTTTCAGGACGCGTGCGGGTGTCGGCTGGGCTCGGAACTGCAGCTTGATTCGAGCGATGAGTTCCCGAACGAAGAAGGGCTTGACGATGTAGTCGTTCGCGCCGAGTTCGAGGCCCACAATGCGATCGGTCTCGGACGCCCGCGCCGTCAAAAAGATGACCGGCGTGTGGGCAAGAGCAACGTCGTTTCGAATGCCCTTGCAGATATCGAGGCCGTCGGAATCCGGCAGCATGATATCGAGAAGAATCAGATCGGGCTTGACGCGCCGACAAAGGTCGAGAGCGCCTCGCCCGGTCTGGGAGCCTTCCATGGTGAAGCCCTCTTTCTCCAGGTTGTACTTCAGGAGAGCGTAGAGGTCAGTGTCGTCTTCAATGAGTACAATGCGCTTATTCACGGCTCTTTCAGCGTAACTGGAAGCTACGTTACAGCGCTGTTAAGAACTGAAGAAGAACTATGCAGTCATCGCGGCCTGGAGCATGGCTCGTGCGTAGCCCACGTTGTAGGCAATCGACGCGTAGCCGCCGGCGCCAGGATAGCCGGGGATGGGTCCACGCTCAGCATCGTAGTTGAGGCGGCGAGGATGCTCGGGGTAGATCAGGTGGGAGTATTTGTTCTTCACCAGTTCCCTCATGATCGCGAACATGTTGTTGATGCCCTCGTCGATCCAGACTTCCGTGTAGC
Source organism: Bryobacterales bacterium (assembly GCA_025462945.1). Lineage (GTDB taxonomy): Bacteria > Acidobacteriota > Terriglobia > Bryobacterales > Bryobacteraceae > BOG-234. The sequence goes on along the minus strand of JAOAPO010000202.1, from coordinate 12,878 downwards.
GCTCGTACGGCTTCATCACGAGGACGTTCCGGAAGTGGACGTGGTTGATGCGGTCACGTGAGGCGAAGTACTTGCACACCTCGACCGGATCCTCGCCCATCTCGCGAGTAACGCCGCAATCGAATGTGATGCCGTTCGATGGACTGTTCACGAGCGAAATATACTTCTTCCATCCCGCGACGGAACCCATGATCTGCTGTGAGCCGCGGCTGACCGGTGCCGGCGGATCGTTCGGATGCAGAGCGAGACGGACATTCGCCTTCTCGGCGGTGGGAATGACTGCCTTGAGGAAGTACGTCGCATTGGCGAACATCTCGTCCAGCGTGTGCGCGCCTTCTTCGGGCAGAGGCGGCAGATCCTTAAACTTCATCCCCTTCTCTGCGGGACGGGTCTGGTACTGCTGCGCGGCGGTTTGTTCCAGTTCGTAGTTGAAACCGGTCCAGCCGGTGTTGCCGCGGTCCTTATCGATCTCCTCGAAGTAGCCTTCCATCGCGCGGTGCGCGTAGAAGTTGTATTCCACGACGGGTAGGCCGACCTTACCTGCTGCAATGATGGACTGCTTGATCTGCTCGATATCCTGATCGCGTTTGTTGCCAGGCTTGCCGTAGATAATGTCGGGGGAGAGATTGATCATCAGATTGCTGACGCTCACGCCCTGCTCTTTCCACGGGGCCATCAGGGTCTTCAGGCTTTCTTCTGTCCAGGGCAGATTGCCGAAGCCGCTGAGTACGTGATTCACGCCGAGCTGCTTGATGCGGCGGGGTCCCTCGGAAGGGTCCGGAGCCGCTGCACTGGCGCCTCGACCTCGACCACCGCCGGCCGCGTTGCCCATGAACGAGTCGTTCATGCCGAGCGCGATTTTCGGAGTGTTGGGTCCCTCTTTCGGAGCCGGGGGAACCTGCGCTGCGGTAAGAGAGTCGGCCGCGGCGGGCACAAGGGCGCTTGCGCCAGCCATCTGGATCGCCGTTCTACGTGTGAATTTCATGAGTATTTACCTGTTCGAAGGCGAGTATATATCACCCGCGTAAGGCCGAGCTCAGGTCTGATCGCCCGTGCGGCGCGCCATCGTACGGGCGCTCAGAGCGCCACCCGCGGCACAGGCGCCCACGATGAAACAGAAGAACATAACCAGCACGATAAAAAAGACGCCGCCGAGCATCGCAGGGTCATTGACGATCTGCTGCATGTCCGGATTCTGCTTCACCATCGTGTCGAGCACCTGTTTGCCGGCGAAGGCCATGGTGAGAGCGGAGATGAGCGTCGTGGCGATGAAGGTGAGAATTCCCGTCATGGCACCGAGGCGAGCTCCGGAGCGCACCGAGAGCACTGCGCCGGTCATCCGACGGTAGAGGATGACGGCCAACCAGCCCGCCCCCAGCCACCAGAGCAGAAACAGCATGTTGAGGCCGGGGATCATCTCCACCAGCATGATGGTCATCGCCAGGATGAAGCCGATGCGCAGTGCGATCGGGTTCCCGAAGCCTATGGGGAGCTGGCTGAGTTGAGCGTGAGGTGCCGCAGTCGCCGGTGGCGTCTGGGCGGCGGGGCGTTCATTGACCTCCGGCGGTTCATCGGCAACGAGATTGGCGGGTGCCATCGAGGTGGGCCGGCCACACCGGTGGCAAAAGCGGGCGTCGTCCACCAATGTTGCGCCGCAGGTACATGTTTCTGGCATTTAGTGCGGGCTTAGGGAGCGCGCATCCACTAGTTTGACGCAGGCTCACCGATGGAGACAACCGCGATGTGCGTCCCGTCGTATTTCTCCTTGATGGCGACCATCCGTTTGTAGCCTCCATCACGGAGTTCAAGATGGGTCACGTGATCATTCTCCTCGACCGCCACCCAGTGGGGCAGCTGCCCGCGATACCAGGAGAGCACTCGGTCGGCCGGGTCTTTGGTCACGAATTCACCAGCTGCCACGCCGACGCCTCTATCGCCTTTGCCATCTGAAGAGGTCCAGCGAAAGGTTGCGCCCCCGGAGTTGTCTTTCCGGCGAGTAGCACCAGGGTAGATGGGCACACCGATCGCGGTGGGGTCCAGATTATGGTGCGCCTCGATGTTCAGGTTACCGCCCGGTACAGAGATTGCGACGTCGTCGCCGCGGTCGCGGTGAGTGGTCTGAACGCTCACATTTTTGGCGAGATAAAGCCCGCCAGCGAAGGCCAGGATGATCAGAACTCCGATGAAGGTGAGCAGGCCCGAAATGATGCCGCCCCTGCGCCGATTTCCGGGCGATGAAGACTCTGGCGCGGATGAAGCCGTACGTTGCATGCGGTGACGCTCCTTTCCGCATATACGCGGAGCAGGCTCTGCGAGTTCGACGAAACCATCATGATAGCTTGCTTTTAATGGACAAGATTACCGTTGCAGTGCTGGGTGAACCGGATGAGCCGACGCTGAAGGGCCTTGATGCGCTGGGGCCGGATGTGGAACTGAAGATCGCCAAAACGGCGGACGGCCTGGGCGCGGCACTGAATGAAGCCCGCGTGCTCTATAACTGGTCGGGAAATCGCGCGGAGATCATCAACGTGCTGGCGAGGGCCCCGAAGCTGGAGTGGATCCAGACACGGTCGGCGGGGCTGGATGGCATCCTTTCACCGGAGTTGCTCGCGAGCCCGGTTCCCCTGACCAATGGAAGCGGCTGCTTCAGCCAGTCACTCGGCGAGTTTGTGATCACCGGCGCGCTCTACTGGGCCAAAGATCTTCCCCGAATGCAGAAGGCGAAGGCGGAACGGCGCTGGGACGTCTTCAGTGTGGATGAGCTCTCGACGCAGACGATGGGCATCGTGGGACACGGCGACATCGGGCGTGCCATCTCGAAGCGTGCCAAGGCGCTGGGAATGCGTGTACTGGCACTCCGCCGGGATGTTGCCTGGCGCGAGGGCGACCAGGATGTCGACCAGGTGTACCCCACAGCGGACTTGCACCAGATGCTGCCGGAGTGCGATTACTTGGTCGTGGCAGCTCCCCTGACTCCGACGACGAAGCACCTGATGAGCACCGCCGAGTTCGCCCTGATGAAGCCGACGGCCATCATCATGAACGTGGGCCGCGGGCCGGTGATCGATGAGGCGGCCATGGCCGAGGCTCTGCGCACAAAGCAGATTCGCGGAGCAGCGCTCGATGTCTTTGAAGTGGAGCCTCTGCCGGCAGATAGTCCGATGTGGGATCTCGACAACGTGCTGATGTCGGCGCACACGGCGGATCACACGAAGACCTGGCTGAATGACGCGATCGTGCTTTTCCTGGAACAGTTTGGCCGCTGGCGCCGAGGCGAGCCGCTGCAGAACATTGCGGATAAACGCGCGGGCTATTAGAAAGCGAAGCGGTTTGATGTCCATGGTAATATGACCATAGTGACGATAACCATCGCAGCTGGGGAATTTAAGGCCAAGTGCCTCAGCCTTCTGGACGAGGTGCAAAGTAGCCGTACCGGAATCGTAATCACGAAGCGAGGGCGACCGGTAGCCCGACTCGTGCCTGTAGATGAAGAGATTCAGGAGCCTCTGTTCGGTCGAATGCGGGGTACGATCAGTATTTCCGGTGACATCATCGAACCGGTGGACGAGACTTGGGATGCCGGTGCCTGAGCAAACCTCGTCGGTCCTGCTCGATACTCATATCTGGATCTGGCTTCAGGCGGGTGGCGGTAAGCCGCTCGGCCGGGATACGCGTGATGCAATTCGGCGTGCAGCCAATGGCGGCAGGCTCTTACTATCGGCGATCTCGGTGTGGGAACTCGGCATGCTTGAGGCGAAGGGACGAGTAAAGCTCCACTTACCTTGCTCAGACTGGGTCGCGAAAGCGCTGGCGACACCTGGCCTTACATTGGTTCAACTCACACCTCAGATCGCAATCGAGAGCAGCCGTCTTCCTGGCAGCCTGCAGTCCGATCCGGCGGACCGAATCATCGCCGCGACGGCGCGGTGCATGGGCGCCAGCCTTGTTACATTCGATGAAAAGCTACGGAGCTACGCGCAAGACGGGCACCTGCGGCTTGCCTGAGTTCCGCATGCGGCCGCGTTAAGACAGCGCCGTGGTTTACTCCGCCAGCCGCGCCTTCAGCAGCTTCCTGATCAATGCGGCCGGAGGTGCCTTGTCGGCCGGGAACCGGATCGTTCCTTTGTCCACCTCATAATTCTTTAGCTCGTCTTTGAACTTCTCAATGACGCTTCCGCTGGCCGGAAAAAGACTGCAGTGGCTCTTGAAGGCTGCGTAGTAGAAGACGAAGCGGCCGTTGCAGCGGATACCAGGCATCTGGTAGCCGATGCCTTCCGTCGCGTCGGAAGGAGCAGCGGCCAGCAGTGCGGCTCGGACCTTCTCCAGACTGGTTCGTGCCGGTTCGGGCAGCCTCTCCAGATACTCTTCCACAGATTTTGGTTTGGGTAATCTCGTAACCATTGATCGCTTAAGCAGTATAAGCTGTCATGACCAGCCTGTTTTCCGACTTTCGGTTCGCTGTGCGGACGATCCGGCGAAGCCCATTATTCGCGACCGTGGCCATCGTCTCGCTGGCGCTCGGGATCGGGGCCAATACGGCCATCTTCACCATCATGGACCAGCTCATGCTGCGTCAGCTGCCGGTCCGCGATCCGGAACAACTGGTCATGCTGCACCAGAAAGGCGCCCATAACGGCAGCAACATGGGGTCCCGGATGCACTCGTATCCGATTTATCAGGATTTCCAAAAGAAAGCCGCGCCATTCTCCGAAGTGCTGTGCCGCCGCATCATGTCCGCGTCCGTCAGTCTGGGAAGCCAGACCGAGCGCGTACAGGTGGAACTGGTCTCGGGCAACTACTTCAGCATGCTCGGCGTGAAGACCGCGGCCGGCCGTTTGTTCAGCTCCGCAGAGGACGATCAGGTGTTCGGTGGTCATCCCGTGGTGGTGCTGAGCTACGACTACTGGGTGAGCCGGTTCGATCGCGATAAGAACGCCATTGGCCGCAAGATTCTGGTCAATAGCTACCCGATGACGATCGTCGGAGTGTCCGGGCCGGGCTTCCACGGACTCGATCCGGCCAACGCGCCGCAAATTCGGGTGCCGGTTCTGATGGAGAAGGTGATGGCTCCGGAGTGGGCCTGGATGGATCCCGGCGACCGCAGGACTCGGTGGGTCCAGGTGTTCGCCCGACTCAAGCCCGGCTACACCGCCGCCTCGGCCGCGGCTCCCATGCAGGTGCTGTTTCACCAGATCCGCGAATACGAGGCTACGCTGCCAAAAGCGAAGGACTGGACACCCTACGCCCGGCAGCAATTCATGCGCGGCACGATCCACGTGGAGAAGGCCGAGGCGGGCTATTCACAACTGCGGAACAGCTTCTCGACGGCGCTGGTCGTTCTCATGTGCATGGTTGGCCTGGTGCTGCTGATCGCGTGCGCCAACGTTGCGAATCTGTTGATCGCGCGAGCACTCTCGCGCCAGAAGGAGATTGCCGTTCGCCTGTCGATCGGGGCTTCACGCGCTCGTCTCGTGCGGCAGTTACTGGTCGAGAGCCTCGTGCTGTCGATGATCGGCGGTGTAGCGGGTATCGCACTTGCCATGGCGCTGACGAAGGGTCTGCTGGCAATGATCCCCAGCGGATCGGGGGCCTTGCTGATTCAGCCGACCCCTGACCTGCGGATCCTTTCCTTCACGCTGGGTCTGACCTTCCTGACCAGTCTCGTCTTCGGGCTGGTGCCCGCGCTGCGTGCCAGCCGGCCGGATCTATGGGTGACGCTGAAGGACGCCGCTGGTTCCATCGCAGGCGCCGGCGGATCGATCTTCTTCCGCAAGGGACTGGTAGCAATCCAGGTCGCCCTCAGCTTTCTGCTTTTGTTCGGAGCCGGGTTGTTTGTCCGAAGCCTGAGTAATCTGCTCGGCACGCAGACGGGGTTCAAGGATGCCGGAAAGCTGGTTAGCTTCGCGCTTTCCCCGTCCCTCAACGGGTATAGCGGCGAGAGAACCGGCTACTTCTATCAGCAACTTGTGGAAAGGCTTCGTTCTGCTCCGGGCGTCCGCTCGGCGGGGTATGCCAGCGTCGCTGTTTTGGCCGGCGATGAGTGGGACAGCAGCGTGAAGGTGGAGGGTCACACCGCCGGCGACGGTGAAGACATGCAGGCGTATATGAACGCAGTGTCGCCGGGATACTTCGACACGATGGGAGTCTCGCTGCTGGCCGGACGCCACTTCGACCGCCGCGATCTAAAGCGGGATGCCAATGTAGCCATCGTGAACGAGTCGTTCGCGCGGCACTACTTCGGGAAGGGTCAGGCCGTGGGAAAACACCTCGGACAAGGCGGTCCGACTGCGAAGGTCAAGATCGAGATTGTCGGGGTGGTCGCCGACTCGCTGTACGAGGGTCCGAGAGAAGGTGTTCGGCGCCAGGTATTTCTGCCTAAGGAGGGCAACGGGTCGGCCGTGTTCTACCTTCGCGTGAATGGCTCGCCAGACGCAGCTTACGCAGCCATCAAAAGCGAAGTCCGCAAGCTGGATTCGGCGATGCCTGTCTTCGACCTGAAGACGCTGCAGACGCAGCTTGACGAGACTCTGCTGTCAGAGAGGCTGGTGGCCCTGATGTCGGCGGGTTTCGGGCTGCTGGCGACGCTGCTTGCAACCATCGGCCTCTACGGCGTGATGGCCTTTGTGGTCGCGCGGCGTACGAAGGAAGTGGGTGTCCGCATGGCACTGGGAGCGCCCCGAGGCGCGGTGATCTGGATGGTGATGCGGGAAGTCGTGCTGCTGGTAACAATAGGCCTCGCGATCGGCGTACCGGCGGCGGTTGGTCTGGGCCGGTATGTCGCGACTCAGCTGTATGGCGTCAAGCCGAGCGACCCGTGGACGGCGGCAGTCACCATGGTGCTGCTCGTGACTGCCGCGACCCTTGCCGGGTTGATACCGGCGCGACGGGCGAGCCGCATCGACCCCATTCTGGCCCTGCGGTACGAGTAGCCGCCCGTGACCGTTACGGCTTGGCGGGGCGAGGCGCTGCGGTACGCACTGAAACCGTGAAGTCCGGGAGCACCACGGTCTTAGGGTCATCGCGAACGGAGTTCAAGGCTTCGGCCAGTTCGATGACGTGGGCGCGGCTCAGTGCCAGCGAATGCTCTTCCGGCTGATATACCGTGCCGGTGGGGTAGTCGACATAGGGGGTTGCGGACTGCTCGATGTGGGTCCCCAGAACATGCGCGATCTGGTGGGTCCGGACGAAGTCAGCCAGACGGGTGGCGCTTGCGGCGAAGGTTGGGACTTCTTTGGAACCGACGTAAAGGCGGCCGGGATACAGCGAATCGCCGGTCAACAGATTGCCGGTGGCCCTGTCGTACAGGGCGATGCTGGCAGCCTGATGGCCGGGAATCGGGATGATGTCGATCATGCGGCCGCCCAGGTCAATCTGGCCATTCGTCTCGGGCCACTTTGAGATTGAGGTCGCTTCCGTGATGGCTTCAGGTGTGGCCGCGATGAAGCGGATACCGGGAACAGCCTGCAGCCCCTTGTCCCCCGCAGTGTGATCGCCGTGCCCGTGGGAGTGAATCACGATAAGCGGGACAGGGGTTCGTTTTTTCAGCTTCGCCCATTTCTCGATGAGGGCGAGCACCTCCGTCGCGGTATCCACCTTGCCGGCGCCCGTGTCTTCAAGAAGGGCGAAGTCGTTGCCGAAGATGAGGTAGAGAAATGGCTTTTCGTAGTTGATACAGCCGGACTCGCGAAGAATGTAGAAATCCTCGTTGTAGGCGTGAACCTGCCAGTCGGGGACCGTCAGGCAGTTCGGACCTCCCGAGCGGAAGGACTGCGGGAGCGTTCCGGGGACGAGAGCGTCGGCAGCAAAGGTGAGGGTGGCCGAAGCCAGGAGTACGAGGAGGGGTTTCATGGAGGCGGGATGAAAAATGGGCGAGGGAACGTCATACAGACGCTCCCCCGCCCCAGGGAGAAACTACGCGATGATGTCGTGCAGCACTTCGCCGCTCACGTCGGTCAGGCGGAAGTCGCGACCGCTGTAGCGGTAGCTGAGCTTCGTGTGATCGATCCCGAGCAGGTAAAGGATGGTCGCATGAATGTCGTGGACGTGAGCCGGCTTTTCCTGGGCTTTGAACCCGAAGTCGTCGGTCGAGCCGTGAATGGTTCCGCCCTTGACCGCCCCGCCAGCCAGCCACATCGTGAAGCCGTGCGGATTGTGGTCACGACCGCGCTTGACGCCCGCGCCCATGCCGCCGACTTCGCGAACCGGGGTGCGCCCGAATTCCGAACCGCAGACGACCAGAGTGTCTTTCCAGAGTCCGCGCTGCTTCAGATCTTTGATGACCGCAGCGAAAGGTTGATCGGAGTTCTTCGCGTTCACCTTGTGGGCGAAGATGTCTCCGTGAGCGTCCCACGGATCGCCCGCCGAGTAATAAAGCTGAGTCATGCGGACACCCTTCTCAGCCAGACGAACCGCCATGAGAGCGCCGCGTGCCTGATCGCCAGGGCCGTACATGTCGAGCGTGGCCTGCGACTCCTTGCGGATGTCGAAGACCTCCGGAGCTTCGGTCTGCATGCGATAGCCGACTTCCATCGACTTAATGACGGCTTCCATCTGGGGGTCGGTACCAGCAGACTCGCCTCGCATCTTTTCGAGCTTGCCGAGGAGGTCGAGTTCCCTGCGCTGTTCCAGAAGCGAGAACTTGGGGTTGTTGACGTAGTTGAGAATCTTCTTCGGATCGAAGTTCTTCTCCACAACGATCTTCTTGGGCTTCTCCTTGCCGTCTTTGTCCTTCTCAGCCGGCATGTCGGGCATTTCGGGCATGGCTTCCATATCCATGTCCATGCCGTCCGGACCCGCGGTCGCAACCTTATTCGCGATGAACGTGCCCTGGTTGATGGCAGGGAGGAAGCCGTTGCTCCAGAGCGGCGAACCGACCGTGGTCGGAATGGCCGGGCAGAGAACAACGTAGCCAGGCAGGTTCTGGTTTTCGGTGCCGAGCCCGTAGGTCATCCAGGCACCCATCGACGGACGACCGGCCTGATTGGCGCCGGTGTTCATCATCAGACAAGAGGGCTCGTGGTTCGGGATTTCGGTATAGACCGAACGCACCCAGGCAATGTCGTCAGCGTGCTCGGCCAGGTGCGGCCAAAGTTCGCTGATGTCCATACCGGACTGGCCGTACTTCTTGAACTTGAACGGCGACTTCATCAGAGCGCCAGTGCGTCGTTCGGTCGCGATCGACCCGCCGGGCATCGGCTGGCCGTCGTACTTCTCAAGCATCGGCTTCGGATCGAAGGCGTCGATGGTGGAGAGGCCTCCGTTCATGAACAGGAAGATCACGCGCTTCACGCGCTGCGGGTGATCGAGCTTCGCGACGCCCGACGTGGCTTCCGGGCCGATGCCGGCCTTTGCCATGGATTCGCCGAGCATGCCAGCGAACGCCATCATGCCGAAGCCGTTACCGACTCTGCGGAGGGCTTCTCTTCTGGTGAATGGATTTCCGGATTTATGCATCTGTTCCCTCGGATCTAATTGACGGCTCTAGTTGACGAGTCTAATTAACGGGCTCTAATTGACAAAGATGAATTCAGTGGAGCTGAGAAGGACCTTCGCGTAACGACCCCACGCGGAGGGTTCGTACTTGATTTCGACGGGGCGACCCGCACCGCGACCGCGTCCGCCGCCAGCACCCATAGCGCCCATGCCGCCCATCATGCCCATCCCCATACCACCGGCACCGCCTGCGCCTGCACCCGCTGCGCCGGCTCCTGCGCCGCCAGCGAGAGCAACTTCAGGCGTGGGGGAAGCGTCCGCATCAGCCTTGGCCGTATCCGGTCCGCCACCCTTCGGAAGTTCACCTTTCACAAGCTCCGTTTTGGCGTCTTCCGCCTTCGCTCCATCCGGCTTCGTGCCATCCGGCTTCGTTGCATCGGTGATGACCTTAACCGGGCCGTCAGCAGCAGCACCAGTAGCGCCGGGACCGCGACCGCGTCCACCGCGTCCGGGGCCGGCATCTTCCTTGGGCTTGTTCTTGTTTTCGAGATACTCTTTCATCGGCTCGGTCTTGAGGTAATCAAGGGCCAGAGTGATCTCCTGCTCGGTGGGCGTGCGGCCGTACACCAGGTTGTAAAGCTTGGTGACGCGTGCCCGGTTGTTCGCTTCCGGAGCCACACGCTTTGCGAGCTCTTCCGCTTCGACCTGAACAAAGTCGCTGTTCATCAGGAAAAGACGCTGCAGCGGAACAGTGGTTGTGAAGCGCTTCTCCGCGCTGATGTTCGGCGACGGGAAATCGAAGAGCTGCAGGAAAGCGTCGAGCTTGTAACGGCTCACTTTGCCATATATTGTGCGGCGCTTGTAGTCGGGGCTCAGATCCTGAGAGGGTCCGCCGATGCCATCGTCAAGGTTGCCGGAAACCTGCAGGATCGCGTCCCGAACCTGTTCAGCCTCCATGCGCTTGCGATTGGCACGCCAGTAGAGGCGATTGCCGGAGTCCTTATCAGAAGCAATCTTGTCATCTGCCGTGGAGAGCTGGTAAACCGAGCTCAGCATGATGTCACGATGCAGCTTCTTGATCGACATACCGCTTTTCTGAAAATTCGAAGCCAGATATTCCAGCAGTTCGGGGTTTGTCGGACGTTCCCCGCCGAAGCCGAAGTTGCTGGGCGTATCGACGATCCCGGTACCGAAGTGACCCTTCCAAATGCGGTTCACGATGACGCGCATAGCAATCGGCTGCTCCAGAATGAGGTCAGCCATCTCCAGACGGCCGCTGCCTTTGGTGAAAGGCTTCGGCTCGCCATTGGCAAACACGCTCAGGAAGTGACGCGGCACTTCATCGCCAAGCATCTCGGGGTTGCCACGAATCGCCAGCTGGATGTTGACGGGCTTTTCGGAATCCTTTACACCATGGATGAACGGGTAGAAAGGATCGAGCTTCTTGCGGGCCGCTTCAAGGTCGGTCTGCAGCACCTTGATCCGGGACTGCGCTTCCGGACCGACGCGAGCTTCCAATCCCCAACCGCGGAACAGGAGGACGCCGGGGTTGCCCTGCCGGTTGCCCATCGCCATCATCGCGTTCGGATCTTCGGCGTCGCGGAGTTCGCGCTGGAAGATTTCGGTGTAGAAGTTATTTCGGTCGTCCACCATGCTCTTGAACTGCAGCAGAGCGCCGGGGTTGAAGTCCTTATTCGAGGTGAAGTTGCTCGGCTTGTCGGTACGCTTCTTGGGTTTCGTACCCTCAACGTCCTTATCGGCAATAATCTTGTTCTCGACGTCCAGTTCAGCCTTTTCGAGCATCACGGAAACGATGTCGTCCTGGAACTTCTCAGCCAGCTTCTTCGCTTCGTCGGCAGTGCCGCCGCGCTTCATCATGGCCTGCCAGTCATCCTTGAACTTGTACTTGTCGGTGGGTTTGGCCATGTACTTGACCCAGCGATCCATCAACTCATAGTCGAGACGGCGGGTCTCCACAACCTGAGCGATCTCGCGCTTGGTCTTGCCGGAGATCTCAAACACGCCCTGCAGATAGGCAGACGTCTGGTAGACCAGCGTGCGGGACAGCTCAGCGGCGAGATTGGTATTCATCTCGCCCAGCATCTTCTGCTTGGTGTCGACCGCATCCTGCAGCGCTGTGAACTCAGCCACGACTTTCTTCGGCGCGCGCGGGTACTCCTCGTAGATGGTGTTGTAGAAGACGCCCGCGAGAGCGTAGTAGTCAGTCTGCGGAATTGGATCGTACTTGTGGTCGTGGCAGCGGGCGCACTGGACGGTCATGCCGAGGAAGCCGCGGGTAACCGCGTCCACGCGGTCATGGCGCTCGTCTGCGCGGGTCACTTCGTTCGCGCCGTTGTCGTAGTACCAGGGTCCGAGGCCCAGGAACCCGGTGGCGGGCAGCATCTTCGTGCGAACCTTCGGGTCCATCTGGTCGGCGGCGATCTGCGCCTTCACAAACTGGTCGTACGGGAGATCGTCGTTGAACGCCTGCACCACCCAATCGCGATAAGCCCAGGCGTTCGGATAAGGCCGGTAGCCGCGCGGATTCGGGTTGAGGCTGCGATAGTCGTCTTCGCCGTAGCGGGCGACGTCGAGCCACACACGGCCCCAGCGCTCACCGTAGTGTGGAGACGCGAGCAGGCGGTCGACAACCTTGGCGAAGGCGTCGGGCGAAAGATCCTTATCGAAAGCGGCGTATTCTTCCGGCGTCGGAACCAGGCCGACGAGGTCGAGTGTCGCGCGCCGCAGCAGGTCATGCTTGCCTGCGGCAGCGACAGGATGCAGACCTTCTTTTTCCAGGCGGGCGAGAACGAACTTGTCGATCTCCGACTTAGCCCACTTGTTGTCTTTCGGGGCGGGAGCAGCAGGGGCAGCCAGAGGCTTGAAAGACCAGAACTGCTTGCGCTCGGGCGAGATCACGTATTTCCCTGAAACGCTGGCAGCTACGGTTTCAGCGCTCTTCGGCCAGACCGCTCCACCTTTGATCCAGGCCTCCAGATCCGCGATCTCCGAATCCTTGAGCTTGCCTCCTGAAGGCATCTTCAGACCGGGGTCCGCCTGCTTGACCGCCTTAATGAGAAGACTGTTCTCGGGGTCGCCGAGGATGATTGAGGCGCCTCGTTTGCCACCCTTCTTCATGCCGTCGAGACTATCGAGGCGAAGTCCGCCGAGCGCGGAGTTGGTGTGGCAGCCGTAGCAGCTGTTGGCCAGGATCGGCCGAATCTTATTTTCGAAAAAGTCCGGGCTCGTCGCGCTGGTAGTCTGCGCGTGAAGAGTAGAGAAAAGTGTGAGTGCAGAGGTAGCGAGGACGATTTTCAATCGAGACATTAGACCCTTCAAACCAAAGTGTGGAAGCAACGCTCAGCGCGTGAGCGCGAGCCTGGTTACTTAAGAACGGGGTGCCGACGCGGCAGTTTGAAGGGGAACGAGCCCGGGCTACGCAGCCT
>JAOAPO010000194.1 GCA_025462945.1 Bryobacterales bacterium | reverse complement strand
CACCACGAAAACCTCCGCGCCGAGTGGCCTGTCGACGGCACGACCGGGTACGAGTTCGCCAACCTGGTGCTCGGCCTTCTGATCGATCCGGCAGGCGAAGAAGCTTTCACCCGCGCCTACACGGACTTCACAGGCCACCGGCAGACCTTCAGCGAGGTCGTCCGCAAGTCGAAGCTCCGGATCATGCGATACGAGATGGCGAGTGAGCTCAACGTTCTCGCGAGAGAGGCTGCCAGGATAGCTCGGCAAAATCCCCGAACGGCCGATTTCACACAGAACTTGCTCCGGCGCGCGATTCGTGAGGTCGTCGCGTGCTTCCCCGTCTACCGCACCTATATCGATTCGGAAGGGCAGCCCACCGACGACGATCGCCGTGACCTGAACTGGGCTTTCACGCAGGCGCGAGCCAGCGAGAAAGATCTCGACCCGAGCGTCTTCGACTTTCTCGCCAGTCTCTTTTCGGGAGACCTCGTTGCGAACGGCCGCAGCGGATTCAGCAGGCACTGCGTCCTGCGGCTCGCCATGAAGCTGCAGCAGTACAGCGGACCCGTGATGGCAAAGGGTCTGGAAGACACGGCCTTTTACAGGTACAACCGGTTCGTGGCGCTGAACGAGGTGGGCGGTCACCCGGATCGTTTCGGCGTCACTCTCTCCCAGTTTCACAAGGCCAATGCGAAAAGGGCGCAGAAGTGGCCGAACTCGATGCTCACCACCTCCACCCACGACACGAAGCGCGGGGAAGATACGCGTGCTCGTCTCGCCGTGCTTTCGGAGATGCCGGACGAATGGGTCAGACACGTCCAGACATGGAGTCGCATTCTGCGCGCCCGGATCGGCGACGTCCAGGGGACCGCCCCACCCGACAGAGTTGACGAGTACCTGCTCTATCAGCTTCTGATCGGAACTTGGCCCGCCGAGCTCACCGGCTGCGGGAACAAACCCACTGAGAGCGCGCTCGCCACCTACACGGAGCGCCTCAAGGGCGCGATGACGAAGTCAGTGCGCGAGGCCAAGGTGCATTCGAACTGGTCAGCACCAGATGCGGCATACGAAGCCGCGGTTCTTGCGTTTGTCGACACAGCGCTGGACGTGAAGCAGTCGAGCGCCTTCCTGGCTGCGTTTCTGCCGTTTCAGGAACGCATCGCGACACTCGGCGTTCAGAACAGTCTGGTACAAACGACGCTGAAGCTGACCTCACCCGGCGTGCCCGACATCTATCAGGGTGCGGAACTCTGGGACCTCAGCCTGGTCGATCCGGATAACCGGCGGCCGATCGACTACGAGGAGCGGGCGCGTATACAGGAGGCGGTCGCCGGTACCGCAACAAACGTACCGGCTCTGCTGCAGAACTGGCGCGACGGTGGGATCAAGTTGTTCGTCACCTCGCGGCTTCTGGCTCTGCGGGCCGAGCACCCGGAGCTGTTTGCCGTGGGTGACTACGAGCCGCTTTCCGTGTCCGGGGAAGACGCCGATCGCGTCTGCGCCTTCGCCCGCCGGACTGCAGACCACCTACTGATCGTGGTCGTCGCGCGCTTCCCGTCGCGCAGTTCAGAACCGAACGAGTGGCACGATACCGAAGTGACGTTACCAGCGGAATCAGCGCCGCAACTGAGCAATATCTTCACGAACGCGCGGGTCGCGTCGGCTGGTTCAACCATCAGCGTAAGCGCGGCGTTGGACGGACTGCCTGTCGGTGTTCTTACTGGTGGAACTGCATACGACACTTCAGACACTCGTGTCGCGGCTTCCACCACATCAGGTATCCCCACAGCGAGAGATGCCTGTTCATCACGTTCGCGCTCGCACAGCGAGGGCATTTGAGCGGCACCCAGACCATAGGAACTATACTAAGCGAGTTTCGGTCCCGCGGGTGAACGTCCCCGTCGAAGCGTGGACGCTACGCTACGTGTACATTGCGCGCCCAGACTAACGTATGTCAGAACTCGGCGCGGCACGCAAAATCACGTTGCTGATATTCGAAACGATCTCAGCGTCAGACAGCCCCGGCTGGCTGCGAAGCTTCTGCCACTCCGGATCGGCGCCGAAGGCTTTCCAGAGACGATCGCGCGCCGCCAGGTCGTCGTAGCAAAGCATATAGGAAAGGTGCGGAAGGCTGGCCCCAGCAATGGCTTCCCCGAAGAACACAGGACGCATACCGAGACGCTGAAAGATGGCCGCTTCTCCTTTGTCGAACATCTCGATCTTGCGGCGCAGCGTGGCGGCATTGTTCGATTCGTAAGTTCGCAACTCAAAAATGCGCGGCGACTTCGCTTCGGGCGGAACTTGCATGCGAGGCCGGCCCGGGAAGGCACGCAGGATTGTGCGTTCGTACCTTACATAGTCGAAATCCAGGTCGGGCGCGCGCTCGGCGTCCGCGAAGGTTCGATGCGTCATCAGCACGAGGACCGAAGGGGTATTCTCTCCGATGACGGGATTGAAGACTCCCACGGCCCCGGCTCCGGCCAGCTTGACTGGTAGCGTCGTTTTCGAGTATCCGTTGCGGAGCTGGTAAGACCGCAGTTCATAGTATTCGGGTTGCGGGGAGTCGGCTGCCAGTAACGGGCCCAGCCCCGACCCTGCGGCAATGCCCCTAATCGCTTTACGTCGGTTCATACCTCTATGATGCCTTCCATGCTGCACTCGGGTAGACTAACTGCTGCGCGGTCGCGCCTGAGGCGGCAGATTCAACTTTGTCCTTATTCAGGCTCCTGGTTGAAACAGGAGTTTGCATAGCAGCAGGACGGTGATTCTTGTCTTCCTCGCTGCTACCGTGTTCGTCACGGCACAGGACGGGAACTCCGGCACCCCCGACGGCCATGCGCGACGCTCCCGCGTTACTGTAAGATTCTTCGCTCGCAATGTAGATCGCGCGGTGATCGACCAAACCGGACTCGCAGACCTGTTTGACATACGGCTTTAATTTGCGCGAACCACCTCTCCTGGTTCGATGACTCTTATGAACGGCGTTCCGGTCGACCAGTCGGCCGAACAAGGCGGGCTCTCATTGTTCTCAGCCATAGAGGTTCTCAGCCATCGAGCAACAACTCGGCTTGAGATTGCTCCCGCAACAGGGCACCGTCGAGGTGATCATTGTTGACCACGCTGAGAAACTGACCGTTAATTTAACGCCGACGAATCGAAGGCGGCCAGTCAATTTCGGTGAGATCACGTGGTTCCGGTCAGAATTACCGACGAGGCTTTTCAACCGGGCTTTCGTTACCGGACGCGGATCGATCAAGGCCGAAATACCGGCGACTCCTGCCCCAAAGTCACGGTAACGACCTTTTGGCGGCGCGGTTTATCACATCGGTCAGGCTCCTGCAATAAGAGCAGTGTCTCCGAATTCGAAACAGAGATTGGCGTGTAACTTAAACGGAGTTCTGGATAAAATCATGAGAAAAACACTCGCACTAATCATCGGCCTCGGCCTGAGCACGTTCACAATGTTCGGGCAGAGCAGCCAGTCAGGCAGCGCGGCAGGGTCAACTCAGTCGGGCAGTTCCACGCAGTCGGGCAGCTCCTCGCCCTCCGGTAGCGGCGCCAGCAGCCAGCCGGGAAGCTCTACGCATTCCGGTACCACTGGCAGCACAGGCAGCACCGGCAGCAAGTCCAAGTCGGGCGCGAGCTCGAGCGGTTCGCAGTCTCCGAGCGGTTCAGGTTCGGGAGCAGCCGCCAGCACTCCTCAGCAGTAACTCCAGGGCGCAGCATCCCGCTCTGGGGCGGGATGCCGCACCATTTATCAACCCCACCAGCTGTCACCTTTTGTAATATGCGAGCGGAGCCAGTCTTCGTTCAATTCAAGGCCAGGCCGGAACCCTCCGGAGCAGGAAAGACGCTGTTTCGAACAACGGGTTCCGGGCCTTGGGCCATCTTTTCCTTATTTCCCCGAAACGCCCCCACCGCATCCTCAACCGTGAAGAAGTTTTGGATCGCGGCGCCTGGATGCATTGAGGCGTACAGGCGTATCAGCGAGCACGGGCCACTGTGCAATCCCACGGGAGTGCGCGTTAGCGCCGTGTAATCTTCGATCTTGCGGCAGCCGGTTATTCCACCTGAGTAAGCGACGTCAGGGTGGATCATGTCCAGTACCTGATTGTCCAGATACGGTCGGAACCCCTCCACCAGCTCCACCTTCTCACCCGCCAGCAAAGGCACGCGCGTAGAGCGTTTCAACTCCAGCCTGGCTTCTGAGTACCGAACGGTCAACGGGTCTTCGAATCCACAACGGATCCACCGGTTCGATGGCTTTACACAGCCCGATCGAGCTGCGCGTATCGAACTGTCCGGTGCAATGCATCGCAATATCGATGTCGTCGCCGAGGCCTCCCGCAGGTTTGCGCACTCGCGCGCCGTCTTACGAAAAACCGCACCATCGAGAGTCGGATTGTACGGTCCGTTGGGCTGGCCAGCGCCCTGTCCGCCGAACCCGAATTTGAAGGCAGTGAACGCCTCGGGAGCTGTCTTCACCTGTTGCGCCCACGCCTTGCACTCCGCCTTGTCCAGCAGGTTCCTGGGCCCCCCATGTGAGTAAACCGGGACCTGCTTACGGATAGGTCCGCCGATCAGATTGATAGATCGGCAGCCCGATAATCTTCCCCGCCAGGTCCCGAAGCGCGATGTCAATACCGCTGACCGTCGGAATGTTAGCCAGGAACGAATACTACGTGGCCGACATCATGTAGAAGTGGCGCTCGATGGCCAGTGGATCCTGCCCAACTAGCTGCGGGAGCATGAGCGCAATGCGCTCCCGGGCTGCCGCCGACGGCAGACCTGCCTCACCGTAGCCAACAATGCCTGCATCAGTCTCGATGCGGATCAGGCAGCCCATCGCCGAGGTTATCCAGGCCCATGGTCTTGATGCCCGTGATTTCACCATCTTCGCCAGCGGCGCCGCAACAGCGTGGAAGTCGTTCAGCCACGCCGCCGCAGGTAAACGCAAGGCACACTTCAGAACGTCTCGCCGGTTGAGATTCATGGGGTTCTCGTCAGTCCGCTACTTCAGCGGCTTGCCTGCAACATTTGCAGCTGTTGTGTCCCGAGACAGGTTCGGATTACCATTGCCCCCGCGCCCGCCCCCACCGCCGCGTCCGGCACCCGGCGCAGCTCCAGGCGCCGGCGCGGGGCCTCGAGCAACGTAGATCCACCACTCCGTCTTGTCCTTGCTCAAATTCAGGTTGGAGTGGTCCAGCGTGCCCGTGGGCGGCACAAGGTAGGCAGTGTTCTCCGGCATGTCGCGGAGTTCGCTGCCCAGCAGCATGACCGCATTGCCCGGCGTAACTTTGGTCCAAATCTCCTCCGTCCCCGGCCCGTGGCTATGAGGCTCCGAGGCCGCCCACGGCGGCAGCACCACAAGGTAAATTCGCTCGCCCTGAAGCAGACCGTCGGCAGCGCTGAAGACGCACCGTGAGGCGTTGTTCCAATGCGCGTTTTCCTCGCACCACGGCAGCTTCGGAACGTCTCGAACCACCAGTTCATGGCGGGCTTCCGGCGCGCCGGTAAACTGCAGCATGATCATCGAAAGTTCCTTCTCATTCGACGTATTCGTCAGCTTATGCGGCACGTTCGGGGGAGCAAGAATCGCTGTTCCCTCGCGCAGATCCCAGTACTGCTTGCCATCGTCCAAACGGCCCTCGCCCGATTTCACGTAGAAGAAGTACGCGTCCGGCAAAGTCGACAGCGGCGTTTCGCTGCCCGGCAGCAGCGTCACAGCCGCAAGCTCCTTCCGGTATTCGAGTACCGCTCCCTGCGGACCCGGCTTATAAGGATCGCCAGCTTTCAGAATGGTGTGAGTCAGAAGCGTCCCGTGCGACAGATGAGCCGTCTTCGCCACCGGATACCCGATGAATCGGTCGATATCGATGCCGAGCTGCTCATTACTCGGACGCCGCGGACCTCCACGGCCAGCCTGCGGACCGCCCGCAGCGACAGGCGCGGCACCAGGTGCCTGCGCCCCAGGGGCCATCGCCGGAGTGCCGCCGTTGCCCTGAGCCCAGCAGCTTACAGCAGCAAATACCGTTGTGAAAACAATGCGACGCATTCCGATCTCCTCTTACGCAATCTTCAAGCCGCCTGCACCGCGCAGTTTACGGCAAAGCGAACGCGATGACGCTGTCGCTTTGTTTCCTGTCGTAGTAACCGCCACGGGTAGCAACAATGACGATATACTGCCTGCCGTCCTTGCCCTGATAGCTGATGGGCGTAGCCGCCCGGTTCCATCTGGGTCTCCCAAACCACCTTCCCGGTCTTCGCATCGAAGGCCCGGAAGCGGCGGTCGTTGGTGGCCGCGATGAAGACGAGGCCGCCAGCCGTGGAGACGGAGCCGCCCATACCCATCGTACCCGTGTTCTTGATGCCCTTCGCTTCGAGTTCCTCAACGACACCAAGCGGCACCCGCCAAACTACTCCCCGGTGTTCACGTTGATGGCGACCATCTCACCCCATGGCGGCTCCTGACACGGCCAGTACTTGGTGCCGTCCCAGAATCTTCCGAAGCCGTCACGGACGTACAGCCCCTTCGAACTCTTGTTGAGCTTGCCGACGTCCGCCAGATCCAGAGTGTTGAAGAAGAGGTATCCCAGCGTTGGATCGTAGGACTCGCCGTGCCAGTTGGTAGCGCCAGGCGTACCTGGGAAGTTGATCGTTGTCTTCACGCCGTAAGGAGTGAATGGACCGCCGAAGCCATCCCGCCGTCCTTCGCAAACAGTTCCCGGCAGAAAGCCTCGTGTTCCGGAGTCACCTTTTCGATATCGTCCGGAGTAAAGCGCATGCGCGACAAGGGTGCGGGCTTGACGGGAAACGGTTCAGTCGGCCATGTATGCTCGCCCGGAACTTCGCTTTTCGGAACGGGCCCTTCTTCGACGTCGTAGAGCGGCTTGCCCGTCTTGCGATCCAGGATGAAGACCAGACCAGTCTTCGATGTCAGCGCGAGCGCCGGAATCTTTGCCCGATTGCGAGTGACCTCGAACAGGATCGGCGCAGCCTCCAGATCGTAGTCCCAGATATCGTGGTGCACCGCCTGGAAGTACCATTCACCTTCCTCGTAACAGCATCGAGGGCGACCAGGCTGTTGCCGTACAGGTTCGCGCCTTCCCGATCTCCGCCGAAGAAGTCGTAGCTCGGCGAGGCGTAGGGCAGGTACACGAGCCCCAGTTGAGAATCCACGCTGAAAAGACCTCAGACATTCGCGCCCAATCGGCGCTGCCAGGAGTCGCCCTTCCACGTGTCTCAGCCTGGTTCGTCAGGCCTCGCAATGGAATGGAACTGCCACAACAGCTTTCCTGTGTGGGCATCGAATGCGCGGGTGTCGCCCGCAAACCTAAGCGCAGGAGACTCAAGAACGCGGGCACCGGTGATCACCATGTTCTTATAGACCTTCGGGGGCGACGAAAAGCTGAAGTTCCCGGTCTCGAATCCATTCTCGATCCCGACCTTCATGTTCACTTTGCCCTCGTTCCCGAAACCGGGGACCAGCTTTCCGGTTTTGGCATTCAGCGCCACCGGGTAACCATCGGTGGAACCAAAGAAGATGGTGGGAGGCGAGACCGCATCGCCGGGCGAATACTCTACCCCGCGCGTGGATGGGCTCGCGCCCGTCAGTTCGTAGTGCCAGATTTCCTTGCCCGTTTCCGGCTCCAGCGCAACCACGCGGTTGTACGGAGACGGCATATACAGAATGGCGCCAACAACTATCGGCGACGCTTCAGATGTCCGCCCACGGTTCCCCCCGCCCCCTCGCCCGCCGCAACCAGCCGCGGGTGCGCCAGTTTGCGGAGCGACAACGGCCGGTCCCTTGCCCCCGCCCATCCGCACTTCGCCCTGCACCGGCAGGCGCCTCCACCGTCAGGTGATGTGTCCACGCTCGCTGTAACTTCGAAACGCTCGTCGTGTTGATCTGCTTCAACGGCGAATGCCGCTGGTTCCCCGGGTCATGCCCGTACGTAAGCAAGTGAGTGCCGAAAACACGATTTTGGTCAGTCGCGTCATATATGAATCTGTAAACCTTCCGGGGCACGGTTCACGAACCTGAACGGTACCGTTAACTGGACTTGGCGACGCTGGTGGTGCGCTGGAAGTTGATACGTAGAGAGAGTTGAATTTGCCGCGGCTGGTTACCGGCGGCAGTGATTAACCCGTAGTTCACAGCGCCGATTTGCGAGTTGTGCGGTCCGAAGCCGCGAATATTAAACGCATTCTGGGCTTCAGCACGAAACTGCACGTACGACGACTCTCTGATGCGAAAATTCTTCATCAGCGAGATGTCCATCTGGTAATTGGCCGGATTCCGGTACGCATCGTCGTTCGGAGGCAAGTCACCCGAATAAACGACTGGGCGCCAACAACCTTCGTCGGATCCTGACGCCGAACGCTCGACGTCGTGATCGGATCCACCGGCGATTAGAGCACCTGCTTGTCGTCAGTGTGGGCGGTCGGGGTTAGGTTATGATCGCTGGTGGCGTAGCTGCCCCAGGTTTGATTGATTTTGATGGTGTTGTTGATGTTGCTCCTGGTGCTGCCCGTGAGGGTAACGGGTGCGCCCGTGATCCACGAATAGTTGCCTGCCACCTGCCAACCTCCAACCACTTTGTCGAGAGCTTTGGCGCTGAAACCCGTGGGCGAACCAAGCCAGTGCCGTCCAGCTCCAAACGGGAACTCATAGGTGTAGGCGATATTCAGGCGATGTTTGCGATCCAGCGGGCTCAGGCCCCACGCACCATTGAACGAATCGAATGACTGGACCGTCTTACTGCCCTGCCCGTCCGCGCCTCCCGTGTCGTCAGGGGGCCGGCTGAAAGTGTAGTTTGCAAGCACAGACAAACCCTTGCTGAAGCGGCGCTCCAGGCGGACGTACATGGCGTGATAGGTGGAACGCCCCAGGTTCAGACCCGACACCTGGACGCGACCGTAATAGGGGTAGTCGTACTGGAGCAAGCCCAGTTGCTGAGTCGTGCCTGTGATGGTCGTCTTCAGCGTCTGCCCGGCGTTAGGTGAGAGCATCGGCCGCTGCATGTTGGCTGCGTTCACCAGCAGCCGCTTGGGGAACAGCAGCCCCAGCCCGCGGTTGCCGCGAGCTTCCCACTTTCCCACCGCGACGACGGCGACGGCTGTCTCTCCCAAACCTAAAAGGCGGGCGGCTCACGCCGCCTAAGGAAAAACCAAACCGGACAGATCACGTGTTAATAAAAGCGGACAGATTGACATGTTAACAACAGGCTATGTTGCAGGCTTGCAGTTGCGCAGGGAGGCTGTGCCCCCGTGCCCGACTAGTTAACCGGCAGGCCTCTGCTTGGGTGAACAGCGAGGTAGTTTGAGCCCTCACAGCGTACCGGGCCGATCGCAGGGATTGCAACCGACCCCGCCGAAGTCATCTCCCGCAGCGTGTATCCGAGTCCCAAAAGTATCTCGTTGATGGGCTCAGCAGGTGTCGTCGGAAGGCACTCGAAGATGATGGTTGGTAAGTGCCTCGCCAGCGTGCCCGCCATACCGCGAAGCACGTCATACTCGTGCCCCTCTACGTCCAGTTTGACCAGGTCCAGAGGGAAATCCGGCGCGAGTACAGAGTCAACTGTCTCAACGTTGACCTCAAGGGGCGTCGTAGCTTCTCCCGAAAAGGTCTGCGTGAGACTCGCCATCGTCGTGCTTCCGGGAATATAGATCATGCGACGGCATGTGACTTCCGCCAGCGCATGGGGCCGTAAGTCACATCGTGCCGTGAATTGATTTAACGAAACGTTGCGCTGGAGCCGTTCGAACAAATACGGCACCGGCTCCCATGCGATAACCTGGACTTTCGCGCTGGCAGCGCACGCAATCATGGAGTACAAGCCGGTATTCGCGCCGATATCAAGGACGCCCCGCGATTTGGACGCGAGACGCGCAAAAGTCGACAGAGTGCCATGCTCAAACTGCCCAGGGCCACACCACAGCAGAATGTTACCCACTGCATCTCGCGGGCCAAGGTCGTACTCAAGTGGCAATCCAGCCGGCCGGATGCTGAAAACGCCTTCGAATCCCTCAGAAACCGCACCCAGTAGTGCTGGCCGGAGATGCACTAGCGCTCGGGCTAAACTTCTTAGAGGCCAAAACGAGAACACGCGCGTTCGTAGCATTGGGGACGCAGGCAGGGGTGCAGTCACTCTCAAATTCTAGAGCATTATTGGAACAAATACCACAGCGCCGCTGGGCTCGTGTGACACAGGTCTGCTTGCGATTCATCACCGAAGCTGTTAACAGTCTTTAGGGATGCAGAAAACTTCCACAGCCCTGAAAGCGCCCCCCGTGGCAGCAAGCTAAAAGGAAAAATGCCCGACCCGCTTCATTCCAGAAGTAGTCTCGCTGACCACGTCGCTCAGTATCTGGTCTCCTATATTCGCGAGAGCAAGCTGCGCTCGGGGGAAGAAGTTCCCTCAGGTATTGTGCGCGAAGCCTATCGAGGTCTGCGGATGGCCGGTATCCTCGAAATCAGTAACGGACGGGCTCCCCGCGTGGGGCGCATGAACGAAGGCGTACCCGCAGACCTCCTCGAACAGGCTACTGCCGAACAGGCCCTGCATCTGCGTGCCGCGATCGAAGTCAGCGCATCCGAATTCGCCGCCGAAAACCGCCTTCCCCGTCATGTAGTGGCATTGCATAAAGAGACCGCGATCATGCGCGGCAACATTGCGCGACAGGACGTATTCGCGGTAGCGGACGCGCGCTTCCACCAGATCATCGGAACGGCCACTGGCAACCCCCTGTCCGAGCTCATCGGCAGCGCGCTGCGAGGTGCCCTGAAAGCCCCGATCCGAGCCGGACTGCGCAACCGCGTCATTCAGACCGAGCGGGATCAGGTCGTTGTTACGCATCAACGGATCGCCGACGCCATTGCCGAGCGCGACGCCGTCCAGGCGCGCGAGTACATGGTCATCCACTTCCGCGAGGCGCTGCGCTCTTTCAACCATGCGTATCGCCCGCAGATAGTGACTGGCGAAAGTCCGCAACGTCAAGCTTTAGCGGGAACAACTGCTGCTAACGCGGCGCTTCGGGATTCGGATGATCCGCGATCCACTGCTGCTCTCTGGCTGCCTCCACCGACCTGCCGATCGCCGCGAAACAGCGGGCCAGCAGAGTATGACAGGCACGCTCGGAATTCAGATCGTTGCCCGCTGACGCCAGCGCCAGCCGAGCTTCCGTGGTCGCCGCAGCGGACTGCCCCGCCCGATCCAGATACTTCGCCTTCTGCAGGTGCGCAGGACCAAACCCCGACACCCGCTCCAGCACTTCATCCACGATCTTCGCTGCACGCGTGTCGTCGTTGTAGCGCGTCAGAAACTGAACATACTGCGTCGCGGCGATCGGGTCACAGGAGCTTTGCTTCGAGTTGACAGCACCAGCCCGCTTGAACGCGGCGCGGGCGGCTTCCGCATTCTCGATGCCACCTTCGCACATGCCGAGCAGCGTGTACATCTGGAGGAATGCCAGGTCGCTCAGACCGGGAAGCCCCACAGCCTCTTTTTCCTGCGTAGCGCAGATGCGATGTCGCGCGTTCAGGTAAGCCCACCGCGCATAGTAGTGTCTGGCCTCCGGGTCTCGCGGCAGCAGCCGGGCCGCGTGTTCCAGAAGCTTCCCTGCCTCGGTGCTGTCGTACTGAGTGCGGAACAACATCTCACCCAGGGCGCGCTCCAGCAGCGGCGAGGCAGGCCAGGCCTTGAGTCCCTTGCGCAATGCTTCCACAGCCGCGTCGCCGCGTCCCATTTCCCGATTACACTGACCGAGCATGAGGTAGGCGTCGGTCACCGAAGTAGTCCACGTCGCCATTGGCGGATTAGATGTCCTTCCCGCCATCGTTGTCGTGGTCGATGAACGCTCCAGCCCCCGAAGCGGTAAGAGAGCCGCGCCAGCGCCTTTGCCGGGCTCGAATATCGAAACGACATCCCTGCCTCGTTGCGGAACAGCGCGAACACCTGGTGGGGCAGATCGTTATAGAAGAAGTCGGGGTACCCGTCGTGGTCGTAGTCCTTCGCATCTGAACCCATCCCGTTCACGGTCACGCCGTCGTCGTGATAGGCGATGCCGTACGGAACACCTACCTCTCGGAACGAGCCGTTCCCCTGATTCAGAAACAGGAAATTCCGCTCTGTGTCGTTGACGACAAGGACATCCGGCACGCCGTCCCTGTCGACGTCGGCAATCGAGACACCCACGCCCTTGCCAAGCGCCTTGCCCAAATCCCGACTGTTCCGTCGTGTTCTCAAACCTGCCATTACCCAGATTCCGGTAGAGACGGTCAGGCACGCTCACGAAGCGTGTAGGGCTGCAGTAGACTAGCGTTTTTGCGAATCCGAGCAGCGAACGTCCGTCTCCGGTGTCCATTTCGTGTAATCGGAGACGATGAGATCCGGCAGCCCGTCGCCATCGTAGTCGAACCACGCCGCGCCGACGCTGATCGTGTGCTCCGGCTTCCCCAGGCCAGCGCCGGAGGTCACATCCCTGAAAGTGCCGTCGCCGTTGTTGCGGAACAGTTATTCTCGCCGAGGTTGCAGATGAACAGATCCGCAAAACCGTCGTTGTCGTAATCGCCGACCGCCACGCCAAGGCTGTAGCCGTGGTCGGCACCCGTGAGTCCCGCTGCCACCGTGCGCTCCTCGAAGGTGCCGTCTCCACGGTTGTGCAGAAGACAGTTGCTGAACGGCGGAGACCTCCGCATCGACGGCAGCTCTGCGCCGTTGGTGAAGAAGATATCCGGCCAGCCGTCGTTGTCGTAGTCGAAGATGGCGACGCCGCCGCACATCGGCTGGACGAAGTACTTCCGGTCGCGGTAATCGTTGCGCGTGACGTAGTCGAAACGCAGCCGCGGAACGATATCTGTGTACTGCGGTGTCGCGGCCAGCTTTTGGCTGGCCGCGCCGGGGGCGAAGAGCCAGCTCATCGTGACGACGACTGGCAACAGGACCGCAACTCGGACCCAAACCCGAGACAGTGTTTTCTCCTTGAGAGAGTCTAGCTGCAGCCGCTGGTGCCGCCGCAGTTCTCGCACTTGTAGCAGCTGCCGTTGCGCGTCATCATGCCGCCACACTCGGCGCACATGGGCGCATCGGACGCGCCTGCCGTAACGAATGGCAGCGACTCCTGCGGACTCGGCTCCGTGGGACGCAGCGCCTGGGTCTCACCAGCTTCGTTGTTCGACGCCAGCGCATACTCCGCACCCAGGAACTTTGAGCCCATCCACCGGAAGATGTAGTCCGGGATCGACTTCGCATACGGGATGTTCGGATTGCCTGTCCAGCCGCTCGGCTCGAACCGAACGTGGCCGAACTTATCGACAAGGAACTTCAGCGGCACACCGTACTGCAGGCAGTAGCTCACAGAAGTCGCGAAGCTGTCCATCAGCCCCGAGATCGTCGAGCCTTCCTTCGCCATCGAGACGAAGATTTCGCCGGGCATCCCGTCTTCATACATCCCGACCGTGATGTAGCCTTCATGGCCCCCGATGGAAAACTTGTGCGTGATCGAGTTCCGCTCATCGGCCAGCTTCCGGCGCACGGGGCGATAGACGACCTTCTCCGCCACCGCCTCCTTCACCAGCGCCACGCCGGCAGCAGGAGCCGTCTTCTTATCGGCATTGGTCCCGCCGCCCGAGCTCATCGGCTGCTGACCCTTCGAGTTGTCGCGATAGATTGCAACAGCCTTCAGGCCCAGACGCCAGCTCTCGATGTAGGCTTCCATGATGTCGTCAACGGAGCACTCTTCCGGCATGTTGATCGTCTTCGAGATTGCACCGGAAACGAACGGCTGAACCGCGGCCATCATCTTCAGGTGGCCGTTGTAATGGATGGAACGGGTACCGTTCATCGGGCGGAAGCTGCAGTCGAACACTGGCAGGTGCTCAGGCTTCAGACCAGGCGCGCCTTCGATGGTTCCCGTGGAATCGATGTGGCTGACGATCGTCTCCATCTGCTCGGCCGAGTAGCCCAGCTTGATGAGAGCCTGCGGGACCGTGTTGTTCACGATCTTGATCACGCCGCCGCCCACCAGCTTCTTCACCTTCACCAGCGCGAGATCCGGCTCGATGCCCGTGGTGTCGCAATCCATCATGAAACCGATCGTGCCGGTGGGCGCGATCACCGTCATCTGGCCATTGCGATACCCGAACCGCTTACCCATCTGGTAAGCCTCTTCCCAGCACTCTTTCGAGCTGCGGAACATGTCGCTCGGGATATTGCGGTGATTGATGCCGTTCACGGCGTCGCGGTGCATGCTGACCACTTCAAGGAACGGCTCTTCGTTCTGGGCATAGCCGGCGAACGGCCCGGTGGTCTCCGCAATCCGCGCGCTGGTCAGGTACGCCTGACCGCACATCATCGCCGAGATGGCGCCGGCAGTGTCACGGCCGCGATCGCTGTCGTACGGCACGCCCATCGACATCAGCAGCGCGCCAAGGTTCGCAAACCCAAGACCGAGCGGGCGGTAGTCGTGGGAGTTCTGTGCAATCTTCTCCGTCGGATAAGCGGCATTGTCGACCAGAATCTCCTGGGCGATGATCAGCGTATCCACGGCATGCCGGAACGCGGTCACATCGAAGGTGCCGCTCGGTCCAACGAACTTCATCAGGTTGAGCGACGACAGATTGCAGGCGGAGTCGTCGAGGAACATGTACTCCGAGCAGGGGTTCGACGCATTGATCCGCGACGTGTTCTTGCAGGGATGCCAGCGGTTGATCGTGGTATCGAACTGCATGCCGGGGTCGCCGCAGAGCCAGGTGGCTTCCGCGATTTCGTGCATCAGATCGCGCGCCCGGAAGCGGTCCCTGGGCTTGCCGTCGTTGACGGACTTCGTCCACCAGTCGCGGTCTTCCACCACGGCCTGCATGAACTCATCGGTCGCGCGGACGGAGTTGTTCGCGTTCTGGAAGAAGATCGAGCTGTACGCATCGCCATCGAGCGAGGAGTCATAGCCCGCCGCGATCAGCGTGTGAGCCTTCTTCTCTTCCTTGGCTTTGCACCAGATGAAGCGGGGAATATCGGGGTGCTCCACGTTGAGGATCACCATCTTCGCCGCGCGCCGGGTCTTGCCGCCGGACTTGATAACCCCCGCAAACGCGTCGAAACCCTTCATGAACGAGAGCGGGCCGGACGCGCGTCCGCCGCCCGAGAGGATCGCGTCCTCTTCACGCAGAGAGGAGAGATTCGAACCCGTACCCGATCCCCACTTGAACAACATGCCTTCGGTCTTGGCGAGATCGAGAATCGATTCGAGCGAGTCGCGGACCGAAACGATGAAGCACGCAGAGCACTGCGGCTTCGCTTCGTTGGTGAGTTTCGTGATCCGGTCTTCGGCCGCGCCGTAGAACCAGCCGTAGCCGCGCGACTCTTTGACCCCGACGTTGAACCACACGGGCGAGTTGAAGGCCGCGTGCTGGTGCAGCATCATGTGCGCCAGCTCACAGCGGAAGTTCTCGCCGTCTTCGGCGGTCGCGAAGTACCCGTCTTTCAGACCCCAGTTGGCGATCGAATCGACGACGCGGTGGACCAGTTCGCCAACGCTTCGCTCGCGGTCGGGAGAACCCATCTTGCCGTGGAAGTATTTGCTGGCCACGATATTGGTCGCGGTCTGCGACCAGTCGGCCGGCACTTCAATGTCGCGCTGTTCGAAAACCACGGCCCCTTTGTGGTTGCCAATCGTCGCGTTCCGCGTTTCCCAAACAACCTCGTCGTAAGGCGTCTTCCCCGCTTCTAAACGAGCGGTGTAATGACGATTGAACTTGATTCCTTTGCGCGTGCCTTTGGCTGGCGCACTGAGGGTGAATTGTTGTGGTGTTTCGGTGATTTCGACGGTTGCTTTTGCCATACGGGGGGCTCCAAAGGTGTTTCAGTTGTATACGGGCATCTGCAAGTTTGCCCCAAGATGTTGCGGCAGTCAATAGAAAAAGCCCATTAGGAGTGGACTTGTTTACCATCTTGCGCTCTACAGCTGTCTTAGTTGATGATAGGAAAGATGTTTCGCGCAACCCTCGCTACTACTCTTATTTTAACTGCTTTCCTCCTGACTTCCTGCGGGACCTCGACGGATGACAGCAGAGAGCAAACCCGAACTGGCGTCACGCCTTCGACGGGGTATCCAGGCGGCCAGCCGAAGGATGCGGAATCACCCGCTTTGGCGAGTTCGACGGAGCAGGCTCACTCCAACCCCATCCCCAAGGTTCCCGAGAGCGAAGAAGTACACGCCGCGCCGAAGCACAACGATCCTAAAGCTCACTGACGGCTGCCGAACAGTGTTCCCCGGCTAAATCGGTCCCTGCTTCGAGGCCAGCAAGATGATCCCAGATCTGATCCGGAGATTCGAGGCCGGTACCTGGCCCGCTGCTGAGTTTACCCACGCTGCACACGTTACCGTGGCAGCGTGGTACATCACCGGGGGCGACGACGCGCTGGCCCAGCTTCGGACGCGGATTCCGGTTTACAACGTTCTACAGGGCGGGCAGAACACGACAACGGCTGGCTACCACGAGACCCTCACGACGTTCTGGTTCCACATCCTCAGCGATTTTCTGGAAGCACTGCCTCCAGAGACGCCGCGAAGCGAAGCGATCGATGCCGCCGTCGCAGAGTTCGGCCGCAGACCTGGCCTTTTCCGCGACTATTTCGACTACGACGTTCTTAAGTCGCCGGATGCAAGGCGGGTGTGGATGCCGCCGGCCTTACCACCAGATACGCTCCGGCGATGGCTAGCAAGAGAGCGATCCACTGTTCGAGCGTGAACGGCCCGCCTAGTGGGTTTGACGAGTCGTGCATCCGGAGGAATTCGACTCCGAAGCGAACCAACCCGTAAAGCACCAGATACAGCCCAATGACCTCCCCGTCGCGATGGCGTCGCGTCAGACGCGTGGCGAGGATGAGGAAGATGATTCCCTCCCCCAGCGCCTCGTAAACCTGCGTGGGGTGCAGTGGCACGCCGAGGGGCACGCCTGTGGTGGTATTCGGGCTGGTGAAGGTGATCGCCCAGGGAAGGTTCGTGGGTTTGCCCCAGCAGCAGCCAGCCGCGAGACAGCCCAGACGGCCAATGCCGTGTCCAATGGCGAGGCCCGGCGCGAAGATGTCGCAGGTGGCCAGGACGGGGAGATTCTGGCGTCTCATGTAGAAATACGCGAATATGAGTGCACCGATGAAGCCGCCGAAGAAGATCCCGGCGCTTTGGAGCGTGGCCATGGTGAAGATCTCGGACGGGTGCTCGCGGAACGCCGGGTCCAGCGCAATCATGAGCAGTTTGGCGCCGAGCATGCCGGTCAGTGCGCAATAGACGCCGAGGTTGACGATCTTTTCGCTGTCGAGCCCGCGCCGTTTGGCAAAGTTCGACGCCAGCCAAAGCGCTGTCAGGAAGGCGATGGCGACCAGGAACCCGTAAGAGGGCACCGCCAAGCCGCCGATTTCAAAAAGTCTGGGAAACATTAAGCACCCGCCTCGCTGCGTTTCAATGCTCGTTCGGTGAGGAACATTCCGAGAATCAGGAGGCCGGCACCAACACAGATGGCGGCGTCGGCCACGTTGAAGACATACCAGTGCCAGGTACCGGCGTAGACATCGATGAAATCGGTCACGCGGCCCGAGCGCACCCGATCAAAGACATTGCCGAGGGCTCCGCCGAAAATGAGGGCGATGCCCG
This sequence comes from Bryobacterales bacterium, assembly GCA_025462945.1. Taxonomy (GTDB): domain Bacteria; phylum Acidobacteriota; class Terriglobia; order Bryobacterales; family Bryobacteraceae; genus BOG-234. Next base: position 27,981 of record JAOAPO010000194.1, on the reverse strand, counting down.
CCGCCGTGTAGCGATCGTGTTTTTCAATGCGCCACACCAGCCACGCCAGCACCATGATGGCAAGCATCGACATCACAACCAGAGCGGTGGTCCGGTACTGGCTGACCGCGTCGGCGAAAATGCCGAACGCTACGCCCGGATTTTCGGAACGCACGATGTTCATGAAGCCGGGAATCACGGGCTTGGTGTCCCATGCTTCGAGGCGTGTTTCGACCAGCCACTTCGTGCCCCTGTCGAGGCCGAAGATGCCGAGCGAAGTTGCCAGTGCGAGCCAGCGGCGGTTCATGAGAGTCCCAGGGTTTCCTTGATCGCCGACCCACAGGCCGCGCAGACGGTGGGAAATTCAGCCACGGTGCCGGTGTCTTCCGTGTATTTCCAGCATCGCTCACACTTCGTGCCGGATGCCCGGCCGATGCTGACATTCACGTCTTCTCCCTGCGCCAGATCCACCTCGGAAACGATGAAGAGGCCGGGCAGTTGGGCGCGATAGTCCATCAGCAGAGGGTACAGGTCGGGGCCGGCAGTGAGGAGAACGCTGGCTTCCAGAGAACTACCGATGAACTTCTCCTGGCGGGCCGTTTCAAGCTGCTTGAGAACCGGGTCGCGAACTTCGATCAGCTTCGACCAGTTCGCGGCGCGCGTTTTGTGCTCGTCGGTGATGCCGGCCGTAAGCTCCGCGGCTTCCGGGAAAACGGCTGTGTGAACGCTGCCGGTCTGACCAAAATGGGGCCAGAGTTCTTCCATGGTGAAGCTAAGGATCGGCGCGAGCAGGCGAACGAGCGCCATCCCAAGACGATAGAGAGCGGTCTGGGCGCTGCGTCGCGCGTTCGACTTGACGGCTGTGGTGTACAGCCGGTCTTTCAGCACATCGAAGTAGATGGAGCTGAGATCGATTGCCGCGAAATCATAAACCGCGCGGTAGACCTTATGAAAAGCGTACTCGTCGAACCAGACGCGGCACTTCGAGACCAGTTCTTCGGCGCGAGTCAGAATCCACTGGTCGATCTCTTCGAGGTTCGCGCCGTCGACCGTGTCTTTCGAGGGATCGAAGTCATGGATGTTGCCGAGGATGTAGCGAAAGGTGTTGCGGATCTTCCGGTAGGCTTCGGAGAGGCGCGTGAGGATAACAGGCGAGATGCGGACGTCTTCCGCGAAGTCGACGGAGGCGGTCCAGAGGCGAATGAGTTCAGCGCCGTAGTCGCGGATGATTTCTTCCGGGGCCACACCGTTGCCAATGGATTTCGAGAGCGGGCGGCCGTCGGCGTCAAGCGTCCAGCCATGGGTGGCGGTCTCGCGGAAGGGCGCACGGCCCTTCAGAGCGACGGCAATCAGAAGCGAGCTCTGGAACCAGCCGCGATACTGGTCGCCACCTTCGATATACATGTTGGCCGGCCAGCTGAGGCCGTACTGTTCGGTGAGCGTGGCGAGGTGGCTGGAGCCAGAATCGAACCAGACGTCGAGAATGTCGTTCTCTTTAGTGAAGGTGCTGCCGCCGCATTTCTCGCAGGCGGTGTTCGCGGGCAGGAGTTCGGCCGGCGTTTTCTCGAACCAGATATCGGCGGAGTGTTCGGCGAAGAGCGCGACCACGGGGTCGAGGAACTTCTTGTCCGTAAGAGGATGACGGCAAGAATCGCAGTAGAAGACGACGATCGGTACGCCCCAGACGCGCTGGCGCGAGATGCACCAGTCGGGGCGCGACGAAACCATGTTCGAGATGCGTTCATCGCCCCAGCCGGGGATCCACTTGACGGCTTTGATCGCGTCGAGCGCTCGGGTACGGAGGCCGTTGTTGTCCATCCCGATGAACCACTGGTCGGTAGCGCGGAAGATGGTGGGGTTGTGGCAGCGCCAGCAGTGGGGGTAGGAGTGATCGATATTCTCCAGACCACGGAGTGCGCCGGCTTCGCGGAGCATATCGATGACAATGGGGTTGCCTTCCCAAACGGTTTTACCAAGAAGGGCGGCGGGGATTTCGCCAGGTGCTGTGTCGGGCTGAAAGAAGCGACCGGCGGCGTCAACAGGACAGTAAACCGGCAGGCCGTACTGCTGGCCGGACACGTAGTCCTCCTGTCCGTGCCCGGGGGCCGTGTGAACGGCACCGACGCCCTGCTCGAGCGTGACGTGTTCGGCGAGGATGCCGACGGAATCTCGCTCCATTAAAGGATGGCGGAAGATGGCACCTTCCATCACCTTGCCGGGGAAGCGGGCGAGGATGGTGGGGTTTTCCCATGCGCATTTTTGGGTGGTAACGGTCAGGAGATCGGCCGCAACGATGTAAACGTCGCCCGCGACATCCACCGCAACGTATTCATAGCGCGGGTGGTAGGCAATGGCGAGGTTGGCGGGGATGGTCCATGGGGTGGTGGTCCAGATCAGACCGAAGACCTTTTTGCCGCCGAGTTCAGGAGCGATCGCTTCGGGTTGGGAGGTGAGGAAAAAACGAACCCAAATGGACGGGCTCTTGTGGTCTTCGTATTCGACCTCGGCTTCGGCGAGAGCAGTCTGGTCGTGCGTGCACCAGTTGACGGGTTTGAGGCCTTTGTAGGCGTAACCCTGATCGAGAATGTCGACGAACGCCTGAGCGATGGTGGCCTGATACTTCGGAGCCATCGTCAGGTAGGGGGTGGACCAGGCGCCGAGCACGCCGAGACGCTTGAAATCTTCGCGCTGGACATTGATCCACTTTTCGGCGTACTTGCGGCAGGCGCGGCGGATAGAGGCGGTGGACATCTGCGCCTTCTTCGGACCCAGTTCCTGATCGACCTTGTGTTCGATGGGGAGGCCGTGGCAGTCCCAGCCGGGAACGTAGGGCGCGTCGAAGCCGGACATCGTTTTGGACTTAACGATGAAGTCCTTGATGACCTTATTGAATGCGGTGCCGAGGTGAATCTTGCCGTTGGCGTAGGGGGGCCCGTCATGGAGAATCCACGTCGGTTTGCCGGCGCGCGACTTGCGAATTTGGCCGTAAAGGTCTTCGGCGGCCCAGCGGGCGAGCATTTTTGGCTCGGCCTGGGGCAGGTTGGCCTTCATCGGGAAGGTCGTGCGAGGCAGATTTACGGTCTGCTTCAAGTCCACATTTTCGGGGGTCATTAAGGGGTCATCTCTATTGTATTGCAGGGTTTGGAACGCGAGGCGCGGTTCGGGCGCGAGGCTGCAATCGGGGCGGGAAAAACGAAGCCGTTGCAGCGGATCGTGCGTGTAGTAAAAAGTGAAAATACGAACCCATTTGCGGCGGCGGTGGCGCGATGGGTGCTTGAGTATGGCGCGGCTTCATGCCTGATTTCTACCAGCTGGTAGTGTCAGGATCCGGTGGTGTGGTGGTGTAAGTAGCTGGGCGGATTGGGAAGAAAAGTCTCTGGCCGCTGGGAACGGGTTCGATGGAGACGCCCCGAGCACGAACGCGATGCTCTCCAGTGATCGCTCATGATGCGCTGCACTGGCTATAATGACATCAATAAGGACAACGCTGAACATCGACGACACGGCGCTTTCCATCATCAAAAGCTATGCCGAGAGTCGGGCGATTTCGCTCGGCGAGGCTGCTTCCGACCTGGTTCAGCGCGGCGCATCGAGCCTGCCCCAATTCAAGAAGAAAAATGGCTGGGTGATCTTCGAGTCAGCTGCCGGAGGCCAGGTCCTCACCGACGAGGTTGTAAAAGGCTGGGAAGCGGCAGATGCGGACGAGGAGTACCGGGATGCGTTTTCTCCTCGACGTTAACGTGCTGGTGGCGCTCGCGTTTCCTGAACACGCGTCTCACGGGGCCGCGCATACGTGGTTCGGGCGTGATCCCGATCGGCTGTGGGCGTCCTGCGCGCTGACACAGAGGGGCTTTCTTCGCGTGGCAAGCCGCGCGCTCGCAAGCGGACGAGGCTGCGTGCAAAGAGCTCTCGCCGGATTCGAACATGACTGTCTGGTTCCCAATCACGAATACTGGCCGGTGGACGTCGATCTGCGGGACCTCGCGGAAACGCAGCGATCGAGGCTGATTGGCGCCAACCAGATTGCGGATATGCAGTTGCTGATGCTGGCGCACCGTCACGGAGGGCAACTGGCCACGTTCGACACCGGAATGCGGGAACTGGCTGCCGGAAGCAAGTACGCAAACTCGTTGCTGGTTCTGTAGGTCCGGTGGACGGGACAGCAGATGCGCCGGGCACATACAAAAATCGACCAGTTGGTGCTGACGATTCAAGCGTGCTGCACGGCAGCCGCCGTTCTGCGGCGGTCGAGTGCGAAGATGATTCCGAAAGAACAGCCAGGAAAAGCGAGGCCGCAGTCAGCCGTTCCCGCCACTTGGCACCGAGTGGCTCCAGCGGGACACTTGGTGGATCCACAACATTAACACTGGCGACACGGGATTCGGCAGAGCTGTTCTGACGCGACGCCCCGACGAGGCGTGTAACCGCTGCCATCACTGCCATCTGCGCTTTGAAGCGGTCTGTGTTGCGCGCCCGTAAAACCAGGCTTGTCGGTGATCCAGCGGAGCTCAGGTAAACGCCGGGATGTGTACCGACCGTCAGCTTTTCGAGCGTCGCCCGGCTGTCAAACCTGACCGTTGCCCGGACGTCGTACGGCAGGGGAGCTACCCAGGCAACTCCGGCAACAGCGAGAGCGCTGAGGCTGACCGTGAGCCATAGCTTCGGCGCACGCCGAATTAGCAACGCCAGGAGAGCTAATCCCAGACCGGCGAGGACGCCGGTGCTCACCACCATCGATCGGTTCGGAAAATAGGGAGTTTCGGGAAGAGACGGTGGGTCCGCGATTTCGAGAGTGCTTACGCGCCCATCAGCTTCCGGAGAAGGTCTCACGCTCAACGGTTGCAAGTCGTGGTGCAGATCCATGAAGCCAGTCACCAAACGTCGGACGACCGCTCTTGATTCCACCGGGCTGGTGCCTGTGTACCTGATATCGATGAGACCTTTTGCATACACGATTCTGACGTCCTGCGATCGCATCTTCTCGATGACGTCTTCCAGCGGCTCTTTCTTCCTTTCGCTCTTGTAGAGCTGGAGGTCCGGGCTCATGATGATGCGAGCCAACGATGTTCGACTCAGGAGCTCATTCGCCATCACACTGACCTGCTCAGCCCCGCCGGGCTCAGTCTTAAGGACGGCCTGCGACCAGTACCGGTCCTGGAGGTTGAGCGCGACCACAGCGGCAATCGCCGCACCTGCGAGCGCGAAGGCGCCAAGGTAACGCCAGTTCACGGAACTAAACCGCATCTTAAAAGCCTCATACATGATGTCGAAAAGGTGTTGCGAGCCGCCGCCCGTATCTTCCACCAGCGCCGCGAATTCGACGGCATAGCGGTCACGCCACTTATGCGGATAGAGGCTCAGCAGGGCCCGTGTCAGGCGCTTCATGCTGCCTGCACCTTGAACCCGTGATGGTTCCCGTTTGTCAGCAAGAAGCTGCAAGCCGTGAGCGCGATACAGATCGAAGCGCAGAGCAAGATGGAACGAGCGAGGACGTTCCCCGGGAACGCAGGCTCAGGCTGCCCTGCGACCAGGTAAACCCATGGACCGATTGGCGCTTCGTAAGGCCCGCCATTTGCCTTGCGTGTTTCAAGCGCGATCTGATTGATCTTCGTGGTGACCCGTGACAGCATCACGTCTGCCTTGTATGGATTGCTGTAACGAACCGAGACGCGCAGGCGGGTTGGGGAGAGCGGGTCGACTTGGAGGCGGAACCAAGTATCTCCGCTGGCCTGCACGCTGGCAAGAAGACCGTCTGCCAGTATGTCTGAGTTCCCCGCCAAATCATGCATCGTTTCAGGGCTGTCGAAGTCGATCTCAGCCGTCGAGGTATACGGCACCGGCAGAATAAGACCGGGAGACCAAAGCACGGCTGCGCCGAATCCGAGAAGAAGCGAACACGCCAGCGATACGCGCGGCGCGCGGCGGATGCCCAGGATGGCCAAGCCAACCAGCAACCCGCCCAGCGGGCCCAAACCCATAATCGCCCAATGACGGGAGTAATCGCCGTGCGCGGGCAGACTCGGCACCTTCGCGACCTTGATTTGGGAGCCGCCACCAAATTGGCGGATGTGCGCAGGATCGGCCCGGAGGCCGTGAGCGGCATGTGAGAGACGCTGCTGCGTCCACTGATTCTCGTCGAACACGCGGGTAAGTAGCTTCTGGGTAGCGGCTTGAGCGCTCGCAGGATCGTCGCCCGACCAGGAGATGACGATCGACGAAGTGGCGCGAAGCGACGAGATGCGCAGGTCGCCCGCTTCGATTCGGTCGTCAACTTGAGCCTCAGAGATTCCAATCGATCTGGCCAGCCCGCTCCGATTTCGAAGGAGTGCATGAACCGTCGTGTCTCTCATGTCGGCCATGATGCCGGGGTCCGCGCCAGAGCCTGGCTCAATTTGGACCGCCGCTGACGAAACATACCGAATAGGCTTTTGAAGCGCCAGAATCGAGGCGATCGCAAATCCCGCCAGAACGCAGGCTCCTGCCAGACGCGAGGTTCCCGACACGCAGCGCATCCGCAGGGCCGCGGCTACGGTGTCGAGAAGGTTCGTCCAGCCGCCGCCGGTGTCTTCGACCAGGGCGGCGCATTCTGCTTCATATCGGTCGCGCCATGCGCGGGGATAAAGGCTGATGAGCACTCGTGTCAGGCGCTTCATGCAGGACCGAGCCTCTGCCCGGCGGTTGCGGAGAAGCGCTGCATCTTCGACAGTTCCTGCGTCAGGTACTCGCGCCCGGCGCCTGTAATTGCGTAGGGCTGTCTGCGGTCGCGGGGGCCGATTGGCTCAATCCAGCCGCGCTGTTCGAGGCGCGTGATCGCGCCGTAGAGTGTGCCGGGGCCGAGACGGACACCGGCGAAGCTCTGGATATCGTCCATCATGGCGTATCCGTGCTTGTCGCCGCCGGCGAGGCTGGTGAGGACGAGGAGGGTAGGGTCAGTCATGTACTATTACGTTGTACGTAGTATCGTAGTACGTAATAGTACGCCCGTCAAGTCTTATGTACGCTACTTGATTGCGATCGTCGCCGGTGACTGACTCGGGATCGAGTTTACGAAGACCAAGACGGGGACAGCGCTGCCGGTCGGGGCGTTGTCGGGGACCCGGACGTTGAGTTGCAAAAGTCCGCTGAGGGAACCGGGCGCTTCGCCGGCGTAGAGAACCTCGGCGAGTTGGCCGCCGATGGTGACGGAGACTGGCAGTGTGGTCCGCGGCAGTGGCTCCACTGCGGGCGTGATCGTGCCCTCGGTGACGGGCGGGTTGGTCTTCCCTTCCCCGGTACCGTAGAGCGAAATGATCGCGCCGCGAGCGACGGGGTTGCTGGCAGAGTTGTAGCCCGTCGGGTTGATGTTGACCGCTACGAGCTGGCCCCTGCCGCTCGAATCGGCGGTGAAGAGGCTCGGATTGGCGGCGAGTACGTTGATCTTTGAGACGCTGGAGATCAGTCCGTTGTAGCCGACGATGATGGAAGCCTGCTGTCCGGCAGTGACCGTGTAGGGAACCTGCACGCCGACCTGGGTGGCGGACGTGTAAAGGATCGGCGCGGCAACACCGTCGAAGGTCACGACCGTCTGGCCGAGACCGCGGGGCGCAGGCCCCGGGCCGGGTACTACCAGAGCTTTTGGTCCGAGCCCGCTGCCGAAGATGGTCACGAACTGGCCAGGCGAGATCGCCGACCCGCCGTAACTGGCGGAACTGTTGACGCTCACAATGACGGGCGGAGGCGGCGCCTGGACGGTGAGGGTGACCTGAATGGGCTGCGGTGCGGCATTGGGCAGGCTGGGCAGAACATCGACGACACCGTTGTAAACGCCGGGTTGGAGTCCGACCGGGGTCACGCGCACTGTCATGACAGCCGGTGTGGTCGTCTTGTCGGGCGTGCCGGTCAGCCAGGTCCCGTTGCCGACCGTGGTGACGGCAGACGTAAAGATCTGGCTGTTGGCGGAAATCGAGTTGATTCGGCTGGTCTGGACGGCGGGCGAGGGGTCGCCAACAAGGTAGTTGAAAGACAGGCTGGCTGGCTGGATCCCGATCGGTGCCGGAGGGCCGACGGTGAGGACAACGCCGATATCGGTGGAGGTGAGACTGCCTGAACGTACCGTGACGGTTCCTGCATAGGTGCCCTGCGCGAGCCCGGAGTTGTTGGCGCGAATCTGGATGGTGGCGGGTGTCGTGCCGTCGGGCACGTCAACCTGCAGCCAGGGGCTTTGAGCGGCGACTGAGGTCTGGAAACCAAGATTGCTGGCGGACGTTACTCTCACGAACTGGGGTGCTGAAATCCCGAAGTTCTCGGGCATGCTGATGTTGACCACGGCGGGGTCGGCGGAGAAGGCTAACCCGGAGACAGTCAGTGTGACGGGAACCTGCGTGACCGCAAACGGAGCGCTCAGGGTGATGGTTCCGGTGTAGACGCCGGCACTGAGCCCAGTGGGGTCGACGGTCACGGCAACCTGGCCTGGGCTGACGCTGCTGACAGGAGAAACGGCCAGCCAGCTGGCAGCGGTGTCGGTGCTTCGGGAGGCGGTGAAGGGTGCGTCGTCGTTCACCTTTACAGAGAGGATTTTGGCTGCGGGCAAAGGGCTGCCGGATGACCAGGAGAAGTCGAGATTACCAGGGGTTGCGCTGATGATTTGACCCTGTACGATGCCTCCGCCGCCGCTCACGACCAGGAACACCGTGACATGCAGGCTGGAGGTGGGGTCAGCTGCGGCGGCCGTCAGCGCAACATCCGCGATGTAGCTGCCGGCCGCGAGGGTGACAGGTGAGACGTTCAGCGTGAGACTGTTGGGCGTGGCGAAAGGCGCGACGGGGAAGGCGCTAAGCCAGCCAGGGCTACCCCCGGAAAGGTAGGTGACGGTGACGCCGGTAATTGTCGCTGCTTCACTGGCGCTGATGCCTACGGCCTGGGGCGCGGGCACGGCTCCGCCGCTGGCGTAATTGAAGACCACGTTTGGGGCGGCAACGGTGATGACAGGATCAGCAAGGGCGGGTACAGAAAACAGGGCGGCTACCGCGATCAGACCGGCGAATAAAGAGTTTGACAATCGACACCTTCTCCAAAGCAACGCTTAGGTACGCTAATGCACCATGCTTCTTTTTAAGGATATGTGTTATTGATCGCTAAAGTCCGTCCGGGTGTAAATATACTGGCCTGTGATGGTGCGATAAACGACTAAAAGACTGTTGTTCTCAGTAGAACAAGTACTTGCGCCACTGTTCGTCACTTTTTCCGAGCAGCCTCATCAGGTGGCGGCTGGTGTGGAGACTAAACGGCCGCGGCTGGCGGGTGAGTTTCATCCCAGCCTCGTCGGGGGTTCGGCAACCTTTCCGGTTGTTGCAGTGGTGGCAACACGCGACGAGATTCTCCCAGCCGGAATCGCCGGCGCGGGAACGCGGGATGACATGGTCCAGCGTGAGTTCGCCCGCGGGCAGAATTTTTTGGCAGTACTGGCAGGTATAGCGGTCGCGCATCAGGACATTTTTGCGGGACAACGCGCGTGTCTGGCAGGGGATGCGGCGGTATTCAAGAAGCCGGATCACCGAGGGAACACGGAGTGAGCGGCGGGACGAATGCACCGCGGTTCCGGTGACTTCTTCGGCCGACGCGATGCCTTTGAAAATCAGCACAAGGGCGCGTCGCGCAGCGCAAATGTTGATGGGTTCGTAACTTGCGTTTAAGACGAGGACTGGTTTTTGTAGTCCGCTTAATGCCGGCATGTGTTCCCTCTTTATTCGGTAGAAATGTTGGCTACGTTGGGTCCGTCCATCTTCGGTCAACCCGGGCCAAAGTCAGCAGAGATACGGAAGCAGCACCGCCTCGCTTCAGTGCCGCCGCACAGGCAGATCCCGTCGCTCCGGTCGTCATCACGTCGTCGATGAGTAGAATCCGTTTACCGGCGAGGTTGGTGCCGGGTTTCAAGGTAAACGCGCCCGCTACGTTCCGGCGGCGGGCAGCGATGGAAAGACTTGCCTGCACGCCCGCTGACTTTCGGCGACGCAGTACGTTTGCCAGCGGCACATGGCGGCGCAGCGCAATATGGCGCGCCAGGAGTTCGGCCTGGTTGAAGCCTCGCTGCCACTTCTTACGCCAGTGCAGAGGCACCGGAACGACGGCATCGTAGGCGCCCTCAAGCGGCAGTGCGCGTTCCAGGAACCGGCCCAGAGGCTTTGACAGGGGCGCCATGCCCGCGTATTTGAACAGGTGGATCAGGCTTCGCAGCGGCCCGCTGTAGAAGCCGAAGCTGGAGGCTCGATCGAAGCCGCGCAGATTGGAGCGGCAGGCGGTACAGACGCCGTCGGCATCCAAAGGGTGCGCGTTTGCGAAAGGCGTGCGACAGAGTGTGCAGAAGTGCTCGGCCTCCAGTGGCTCGGGCAACGTAAGGCATGCGGCGCAGACCGGAATACGCGTCCAGCGGCCAAGGGGAAGACTGCAGAGGCGGCAATCGGCAGGGAACAGAAGCGAAAAAAGGGCGTGAGGGATGGTGCGAAGCGAACTGACGGCGGCAGTGGCGCGGGTGCTACTGGAGAAGGCGCACCACCTGCCTGGCCCCGGTTATGGGGCGGGTAGATCTTCGACAATGTCTTTGCCCGGTGCGGCGAAGCGACATCTGACGGACCCTCTGCTTTTCAGTGTAGATGCGGCTCGCGCGTGTTGTCAAATGCCATATGGTGCCGTTTGGGACGCCGGACGCCACGGGTGGTAGCCGGTGCGAAGGCAGCGGCTACATGAGGATGCTGGCACCCATCTTCATAATGATGTAGCAGATCCAAAGGAAGCCGATCGCCATGAGTCCGAAGAACAGGCCGTTTTTGGAGAGCTTCGAAAATCCGTAACCCAACATCCCGATCAGCCCGAAGCTCAGAACGTCGAGCGACCCGAGAATACTGTAGAGCCCTTTCGACACGCTGGTGCGGTCAACGTAGGCGGCTGCGTTGGTGGCGATCAGGTTATTGATATCGAGAGACGATTTGTCGTCGGTCAGGAACAGAATCAGGATCGTCATTACGCACGTGATCAGCCAGTAGGGGACGAACGAGAGCACCACCATGCTGAACATGTCACCGAATTTCGGACTTCGGCTGGTCATCATGCCGAAGGCGGTAAGGACACCCGCGATGACCAGTAAGGCTAGAGGGACACCGATGGCAACAGCCGCGTAGCTGACATAAGCCTGAACCGGGCTGTCGGCGCGCGACATCGCCTGTTGCATCTGCTCGGGGCTCAGGCCCGAGGTGGCGAGGCGCTGGCGCATGATCTCGCGCATGCCGATGGTTTTGATGCTGAGGGCGGTCATCGCGACAATCAGGATGATACCCAGGATCAGAGGTAAGACCCAGGTGCGGCGGCGTTCGGGGAGGCTTTCAAAAAGTTTGCCGGGCTGGTAGAAGACTTCGAGCAGTGCTTTCATGGCTTGGTCGTTTCGTTAACCGTGGTGGGTAGTCTACCATTGCCGGACGCTGGTACACTGCGATTGACGATGACCAAACTGGAGATCAAGGCGAGTAAGGCCAGCGTCCTTCAGGTGATGGGGATCATTGTCGCAGCGGTCCTGATCGCGACGACGGTCATCCTGCTGCTCGCGGGAATCAGCCGCGGCGTTACCCTGCGTCGCGCCACCATTTATACCTACCTGCCGGACGCGACCGGGCTGACAACGCAATCGGAAGTTCGGTTGAGCGGCTTGTCGGTGGGCAAGGTATCGAAGGTTGAACTTTCGGGTCTGCTGGACGCGCAACGGGCTGTGCGGGTCGATTTGAATATTGGTGCTGAGTATTTGCACCTCGTCCCGGTCGATTCGGTGACCAGCATTTCCACAGACACGCTGGTGGGGCCCGCGTTTGTTTCGATCGCCGAAGGGAAAAGCACTCGGATTCTCAAAACGCGGGGCACGCTGCCGAGCGAGCCGCTGCAGCAGGCCCAGGAGCGGGCCGATCAGGTGCAGGCGGTTCGGGAGAGACTGACACAGGTCGACAGGCTGGTTCGTGAGTTGTCGACGCCCGAGACGCGGCTGGGCCGGTTCCTGCTGGGCGACGCGGAGTATGCGTCGGTGCTGAGTCAGGTGAGCGGATTCGAGCATACTGTTCGCGAACTGGTCTCACCCACCAACGAGATTGGGCAGGCGCTGTTTTCTGACCAGCTCTTCAACAAGGTACGTCAGCCGCTGATGAAGGTGGATGAGACTCTGGCCGCGATCCAGAAGGGCGAGGGCGCGGCGGGACGGCTCTTTACCAGCGACGCGCAATACAACAATTTTGTGGCGCAGGCACGCCAGCTCAACAAGGTGCTGGCGGACATCGATGCAGGCAAGGGTCCGGCGGGCAAGATGCTGCGGGACGATGCGGCGCATGCCAGGATTCTGGCGATGGTGCGATCAACGAATTCGCTGCTGGACACGCTGACGAAGGGCGAGGGGTCGACCGCACAGTTGTTGCGCGATCCACGGCTTTATGAGTCGTTGAACGGGTCTCTGAAAGAACTGACAGCGTTCCTGCAGGATTTCCGGGATAATCCGAAGAAGTACCTTCGCGTCAAGCTGTTCTAACTGCCGACGTCCAGGGTCGCGGTATGTTTAGCCTATGCGCGTGAACACCGTTCGACAGGCCCTGAAAGAGGGCAAAGTACAGCTGGGCCTCAACTTCGGCACCTTGCGGTCGGCAGAGATCCCAAAGCTTTTGGCGGCTGCCGGCTTCGATTGGGCCTTCATTGACGGGGAGCACGGCAACTTCGACTTAGAGACTGTCAACGACATTTGCCGCGTCTCGAACCTGGCTGGTTTCTGCCCGATCGTACGGGTGGCGGAGCTGCAATATTCGCTGGTCTCGAGGGCTCTCGATTGCGGCGCACAGGGCATCATTTTCCCGCGCATGGAGGATCCGAAGCTGCTGGAAACAGCGCTGAGCTGGACAAAATTCCCGCCGGTGGGTATGCGCGGCTACGGCCTGATGGCGCCCCAGACAGACTACGAGACGCACTCGTTCGCTGACATCATCGCCCACGTGAACGCCAACGTGCTCACGGTGCTGCAGATTGAGAGCAGGTTGGCAGTCGAGATGCGTGACGAGATTCTGTCGGTGCCTGGGATCGATGCGGTGATGGTGGGTCCGGCGGATCTGTCAATTTCGATGGGGGTTCCGGGGGATTTCCAGAACCCGATCATGGTGGATGCGATGGAGAAGATTCGGGATACTTGCGTCAAGTACGGAGTCGCTCCGGGGACCCAGGCTCGCACCGTGGCGCTTGCGAACTTCTGGAAAGAACGGGGCATGAAGTTTCTGGGATGCGGGAGCGAAATCGGGTTCATGTTCGAGAAGGCGCGCGAGACTGCGCAGGCTCTGAAATGAAGAAGTGGCTTCTTTGTGCGGTTGTCTGCACGTTCGCAGTCAGCGGACAGGAAGCCCCGCACGGGTCGATCGACAGCGTCCTGAACCTGATCTCGGCCGATTCGATGAAGGGCAATGTGTCGTTCCTCGCCTCGGATGCGCTTGAGGGCCGGGCTACGCCGTCGAAGGGTTTGGACGTGGCGGCGGAGTTCCTGGCGTCCCGTTTTCGGGCGGCCGGACTGGAGCCGATTGGAGCAAAGGGCAGCTACTTCCAGACAGCGAAGTTCGTGCAGGTCACGCCGAAAGCGGATGATCTCCGGGTGACGCTGGTCTCTGACGGAAATGAGCTGAAGATCGGCAAAGAAGGGGCGTCGATTCGGGCGCTCTCGCCAGTCGATCTGACCGGCGTGCCCGTGATCGACCTGCCTGAGAGCGGAGTGGTGCCGGAGGTGGCCGGAAAAGTAGTGGCCGGTTCGCTGCAGGTTTACGGGACGGAGCAGGCTCTGTTGCGCCTGCAGGCTCACAAGCCCTCGCTCATCCTGCTGGTGGCAAAGCGCAGGCGGGGCGGCGCTGGTTCGTACCTCGAAGAAGCGGATACGACGAATGCGCCGGTGGTTCGCCTGGGCAATGAAGATGCTTTCGAGGCTGTGAGTGCGGGGAAAGCTCTGACGCTGTCGGTCCACGCCTCGGCTCCCGAGAAGAAAGAGTTCGCTTTAAACAATGTGGGTGGCTTGCTACGGGGATCCGATGCTGCGCTCCAGAACGAGTACGTTCTGGTTACCGCTCATTACGACCATGTAGGGACGAAACAGGGTACGGGCGACACGATCTTCAACGGCGCAAACGACAACGCGAGCGGTACCGCATCGGTCGTGGAGATTGCGGGCGCGCTGGCGAAACTGCCGGTTCATCCCCGGCGCAGCATTCTGTTCATGGCCCTCTTCGGCGAAGAGAAGGGGCTGCTCGGCGCTTATTATTATGCGAAGCACCCGTTGTTCCCGCTGGCCAAGACGGTTGCGGCCCTGAATTTGGAGCAGATGGGCCGGACCGATGACAAAGAAGGCGCGCGGGTTCGGAGTTTCTCGTTCACCGGCACGTCTTATTCGGATCTGCCGGCGCGGATGGAAGAAGCCGCAAAACCGCTCGATGTCAGCGTGTACAAGAAGCATGACGCCGACGCGTTTTTCGCGCGCAGCGACAACTACGCCTTTGCTGTTGCCGGCGTTGTCGCGCATACGCTGGTGGTCGCATACGAATACCCGGAGTACCACGCGGTGGGCGACGAGTGGCCGAAGCTGGATTACGTGAATATGGCGGCGATAGACCGCGCTGTAGCAGCAGGCATTGTTCGACTCGCTGACGATCCGATTGCGCCAAAGTGGGCCGAAAGCAAGGAAACCGAATCCTACCGTCCTGCTTCCGCGGGGAAGTGAGTGGCTAGTCGCCTGAGGGTCGCTCTCTGGACGCGCCCCGGGCCGCGAGCCGGGAAAGCGTAGCCAACTGCCGCAGGTACTGGCGAAGAGGCCGAGCCGGCGTTCCCCAGACAGGCTCCCCCGCCCTGACAATCTTCGAGGTCAGAATACCCGCGCCGGACCCAATAATGGCGCGTGCCTCCACGCGCGCTTTATCGCCCATGCCCACCTGGCCGCCGATGATGGCGTAGTCGCCGATGGTAACGCCGCCCGCAAGGCCGGTCTGCGCGGCGATCACCACATGTTTGCCGATCTGGCAGTTGTGCGCGATATGAACACCGTTATCCAGCTTGGTTCCCTCACCAATGACAGTCACGCCCAGCGCGGCGCGATCCACGCAGGTATTCGCCCCAATCTCGGAGTCGTCTCCAATCTCCACCGAGCCGACTTGAGGAACCTTCCGGTATCTGCCGCCGGACATCTCAAAGCCGAAACCATCCGCGCCGATGACTGCGCCGGAGTGGATGATGGCGCGTGCGCCGATCGAGACGCGGTCGTAGATGGTGACCCTCGGATGCAGCAGCGCCGCTTCGCCCACACGCACGTTTGCGCCAATTACGGACCCGGCTCCGATGCTTGCGCCGCGCCCAACGGACGTGCCTTCACCAATCGTCACGTACGGGCCAATCTCCGCTGTGGGATCGACCGCCGCATCTTGCGCAACGATGGCCGTAGTGTGGATGCCGGGCGACACCGCGCGTTCCGGGTACAGGGTCGCCAGCGCGGCCGCGAAGTGCGAGCGAGGCTGGGCGGAGCGCAGGACGGCCTGCCCCGGGGCCGGGGCGTAAGCTTCGAGGGCTATCAGACACCCGGCGCTCGAGTTCTGCGCCGTCCCAAACAGCTTCGCCGCCCCCACAAAAGCCAGCTCGTGGCCCCGCGCTTCCGTCAACGCAGCGGCCCCCGAGATACGCGCAGTATCTGGCCCAACCAGGGGTATTCCAAGAAGCCGGGACAGTTCGCCGGGAGTGTATTCGCGCATCACAGCCGAACGTAACACACCGTCGAATGCCAGAATTGGAAGGTTGTGCAATTGAAAATAGAAAAGCTGGTTTACGGCGGCGACGGCCTCTCACGCATCGATGGCGAGGTGATCTTCACGCCCTTCGTGCTCCCCGCTGAGCAGGTGACGGTCGAGCGCATCCCTTCGCGCAAAGGGGCGTCGCGGTCACGCCTCATTGACGTTCTGGAGCCTTCGCCAGACCGAGTGACGGCCAGGTGTCCCGTGTTCACCAGGTGCGGCGGCTGCCAGTACCAACACATCTCATACGAGGCGCAGCTCGCGCTGAAGCGCGAGATTCTTGCGGAGACGCTGCGCCGCGTGGCCCGAATCGATTTCCCGGTGGAGCAGATCAAGACGGAAGCAAGCGAACCCTGGGGCTATCGGAATCGCGTTCAGTTCCACATGGAGGGTGGCGAGGTGGGTTACCGGGCCATGGGGTCGCGGCGGCTGGTAAGTACCGATGAATGCCCGATCTCGTCTCCGATGATTGGGGAGGCGCTGCGGAAGCTGAACGAAATGGCGAAAGACCGCCGCTGGCCAAATTTCCTACGGTCGCTCGAATTGTTCACGAATGAAGAGCAGTTGCAGTGGAACGTGGTGGAAACTGACAAACCGATCGCGATGAAGTTTTTCGACTGGTTGACGGACGAACTTCCCGGCAGCGTACCTGGACCGCTTCGCTATGAGGTGAACGGCGACATTTTCGACGTGCACGGCAAGTCGTTCTTCCAGGTCAACCGCTTCCTGCTGCCCAGACTCGCTGAGCTGGTGCTGGGCGACGCACAGGGCGACACCGCCTGGGATCTCTACTCCGGCGTGGGACTCTTTTCGCTGCCGCTGGCTCGACGTTTTCGCCATGTGACGGCTGTCGAATCAGGACGCAGCGCGGTTCGGGACCTAAAGGGGAACGCGCAGGCGGCGGGCGTGGACGTGAGGGCGATCGAGGAACCGACCGATGGCTTCCTCGCGCGGGCCGAGAAGGCTCCGGACTTCGTTGTGGCCGATCCGCCGCGTGAAGGACTGGGCAAAGCGGCGGTAGCCAGCCTGCTCAAGCTGAAACCAGAAACGCTGGTGATTGTGGCGTGTGACCCGGCGACGCTGGCCAGAGATCTGGCCGAACTGCAGTCAGGCTACGAGATTGCGGAGGTCACGCTGGTCGATCTCTTCCCGCAGACCTTCCACATGGAGACCATCGTTAAGCTGCGCCGAGGCTCTCGTCCTTAGGCAGTACAGCCCAGGAAATGATGTAGGCGATCAGGCCGATATGTGGCGGGATCAGCAGCAGCCCCACCCAGATGAGTCGCATCAGGGTGAGATCCATGTCAAAATACACGGCGAAGCCGGCGCAAACACCGGCCACTTTCTTGCGCGCCATAATCCGCACCAGTCGGCGGTTCGGCTCGGCACCCGCCACGGGGGCCCCCAAAAGAGTAGTAGGCTTGCCGCACGAAACGCAGAACTTAGCGGTGTCTTCGAGGCGGGTGCCGCACGAAGTACAGAACATAACTCAAGTATCGCGCAGGGGAATTGTAACGCTTAAGCTCTCTGTAATCGAAGCAGCGTGATCTCTGGCGGAGCGCCAATTCGGATGGGCATTCCGATCGTGCCGATCCCGGCAGTCACATAGCCGCTGCGACCGTCGATCCGGTACAGACCCGCTACATAGGGCGTGAGGAAACGCGCGACATTCAGCGTCTGGTTCAGTATTTCGATGGTTACCTGACCCGCATGGGTATGACCGGACACTATCGCGTCGAAGCCCTTGTGCACCGCCACCGGGAAGACGTCTGGCGAATGTGACATCAACAGATTGGCGGCTCCGGGAACGACCAGGCTCTCACAGCCTCTCAGATACATGGACTTCGTGCTCGCTGGCTGGTAATCGACACCGGCGACATTCAGGATCCCGCTGCCGAATTTAAACTGCCTCGACCGATGCCGAAGAATGTCGATCCCACGTACGCGGCACAGACGGCTGGCTAGATTCTGACACCGCGCATAGATTTCATGATTCCCGTGGCAGCCCACGATTCCCGCAATGGCACGCAGGCGGCCGACCTCCCGAATGGTCTCCTCCAGGGGATCCCCTACGTCCGAAATCAGGTCTCCGGTCACCAGAGCGAGGTCAGCGCGGAGTTCGTTGGCCATGTCCACGACACGAGCCGCATCCGAAACGCTCAGGTACGAACTCACGTGCAGATCGCTCAGTTGGACCAGTCGCTTGCCGACCAGGTCGGGGTGGAGGCCCGGCATGGGCAGGTCGACTTCCTTGACGAAGAAACGAGTACGCTCGATAAAGGTCCCGTAGCCAATGACGGCGAAAGGCGCGGCCATTGCCACTATGGTCGAGTTGCGCAACAGGCTGCGGCGCGATTCTGAGAACTGCTCAGGGTGGGGCCCCGCAAATCTGCGAAGGATAGCGTACACGGTAACTGCGAATACCGAGAAGCAGCCCCAGAGAAGCTCGATGCCGACGGCTCCTCTGCGCAGCGTGGCCACCCATTTGGTCGAGCTGCTTACCGAGTAGACGTCCAGCAGCATGCCGATCCCGGAGATGGTCCAAATGATCGCGAGGGTGGCAAAAATGCCGTACCAGACCGCGGGCCTGAGCGCCGACTTCCAGTCGCGCACGAGGAATCTCACCAGAACAAACTGGGTGAGCACAACGCAAACCACGACGAATAGATCGCCCAATCGGGCCGGGATGAACAGGGGCACTGCCATACCAATTGTACAGCCGGGGCTATCGCGACCACGCCGGGTGTTGTGCCTGAAGGATCACGGCGAGGGCGGCGCAAACGGCCGTTTCGGCACGCAAAACGGGTGGCCCGAGGGAAGCTCCCTGCCAGCCTGCAGCGTCCATTTGGGCTCGCTCCGCGGGCGTCCAGCCCCCTTCAGGGCCAATGAGCAGTGCTGTCGAAACGGGAGGGCTGGCCATGGCAACTTCGATCAGGGGCTTCGCACCGGGCTGCTCGTCGAGCCAGACGCGCAGTTCGGCCGGGCCGGAGAGCGCGGCGGCGAAGCGTATGGGATCGGTCACCAAAGGTGCCTTCAGCCGGCGGGACTGCTCGCTGCCCTCCCGTGCAATGCGGCGCCATCGTTCGGCGCGCTTTTTCGAGCCCTCGAAGAGGCCCTGATCCGTGCGGTTCGCCTCGACGGGGACGATGGCGGCGACGCCGAGTTCCGTGGCTTTCTCCACAGCCCATTCGAACTTGTCGAATTTGATGATTGCCAGGTACAAAGTTACCTGGGGCAGTTCCGGACCGGTGGGCAGCTCTTCGAGTATGTTGAACTCCACCAGAGCCTTTCGGGCGGTCTCGATTTCAGCGAGCCAGACCCGTGAACTATCACTGATTTCGAAGATCTGACCAGCTTCCACGCGGAGTACGCGCGTGAGGTGCTGTGCGTTCTCACCCTCGATTCGGGCCTTCCCGTCACGAACCTGATCGACAAAAAAACGACGACGTGCCATGTACAATCATTACGACACCTCATGATTGCGCTGCTTCGCGGGACCTTGATCGAGAAGCACCCGAACCAGGCGATCCTCGATGTGGGGGGCGTCGGCTACGACGTCACGATTCCGGTTTCCACCTTCTCCTACCTGCCTGCCAACGGTTCCTCCGTGCTTCTGCGGACCCACACGCACGTCCGCGAGGACATGCTGGCGCTGTTCGGCTTCCTCACCCTCGACGAGAAAAATCTCTTCGAGAAGATGATCAGCGTTTCGGGTATCGGCCCGAGTCTGGCAATCAAGATCCTGAGCGGCATGGTGGCAGCGGACCTGGTTTCGGCCATCCGGCGCGGGGAACTGGAGAAACTGGTCCGCATCCCCGGGGTGGGCAAAAAGACGGCGGAGCGCATCGTGCTGGAGCTTCGCGACAAGCTGCCGGCGCCCGCGAATGAAGATCCTGCGCAGCCGCCTGCACCTTCCCTTTCACAGCTGGAAGAAGACGTGATGTCTGCCCTGCTCAACCTCGGTTGCGCCCGCCCTGCCGCCGAAACCGCTGTTCGAAAAGCCCGGGCGAGCGGTGCCGAAGAGACGTTTGAGGGACTGTTTCGCAAGTCTCTGGAGCTGGTCCGCTGATGTCTGACGAAGCCACACGCCTGGTATCCGCGGTAGGTTCGGAAGACGACCGCCTCTTCGAGACCGGCCTGCGCCCGACTCGCCTTTCGGAATTCACGGGCCAGACCAGGCTCAAAGAAAACCTGCAGATCGCCATCGACGCGGCCCGGAAGCGTGGCGAAGCGATGGATCACGTCCTGCTCTACGGGCCGCCGGGCCTCGGTAAGACAACTCTTGGGCAGATCATCGCTCAGGAACTGGATGTTCCGTTCTCCCAGACCTCCGGGCCTGTTCTCCAGAAGAAGCTCGACCTTTCCGGCATTCTGAGCGGCATTCGGTACCGGCAGGTGTTTTTCATCGACGAAATTCACCGCCTCCTGCCCGATGTGGAGGAGATGCTCTACTCCGCGCTCGAGGACTTCCATCTCGACATCCTCATCGGCACCGGACCTGGCGCGAGAACGCACTCTATTCCGCTGCAGAAGTTCACTGCGATCGGGGCCACCACCCGACAGGGCCTGGTCAGCGCTCCGATGCGCGGACGCTTCGGTCTCGTCCTGCGCCTGAACCACTACGACACGCAGGAACTCAAGACCATCGTCACCCGTTCTGCGCGCCTGCTTTCCACACCGGTCGACGAAGACGCTGCCGAAGAAGTGGCGCGCCGCGCTCGCGGGACACCCCGTATCGCCAACCGTTTGCTGCGGCGGGTTCGCGACTATGCGCAGGTACGCGCCGGCGGGCACATCACCATGGAAATCGCGCAGACGGCCCTCGATCTGCTGGAAGTGGACCGCTATGGGCTCGACGAGATCGATCAGAAAATCATGCGGACGGTGCTGGAGAAGTTCGGCGGCGGACCGGTGGGCGTGAACACCATCGCGGCTTCCATCGGAGAAGAGCCAGAGACGATCGAAGAGGTTTACGAGCCCTATCTGATCCAGCTTGGCTTCCTCCATCGCTCGCCCAGGGGCCGGATCGCGACGGAGCGCAGTTGGGATTACTTCGAGGTTCCACGCAAGTTCGGGGGGATTCAGCGGCAGCCGGAGTTGTTTTGAAGCTCGTTTATCTCGGTCTGGGGTCCAACCTTGGAGACCGGGCCGCCGCTCTTCGGAAGGCGCTGGGGAAACTGGAAGCACCGGGTCTGCATCTGCTGAACTTGTCCAGCGTGTACGAGACCGAACCGATGGGGATCCGGGACCAGGGCTGGTTTCTGAACCTGTGCGCCGAATTTGAAACCACGCTTTTTCCCCGGCAGCTGCTGCAACGCACGCAGGGCGTGGAACGTGAAATGGGCCGTCGCCGCACCGTGAAGAACGGTCCCCGGGTTATCGACATCGACATCCTGCTGTACGGCAGCGCCGTGGTGGACGCCGCGGACCTGCAGATCCCGCACCCACGATACGCGGAGCGGCGGTTCGTGCTCGCCCCGCTGGCAGAACTGAAGCCGGACTTGCGGGACCCCGTGTCGGGCCGCAGCGTGAGCGAGTTGCTCGCCGCCGTGGAGGGCCAGTCGGTACGCCTCGCCGGAGCGCTTCCCCCGCAATGACGCTGCCTGCACGTCGACTCGTCCGCACGCAGGATCTCTTCATCGCCGGCCTTTTCGGAACGCTGGCGTGGTTCGGTCACTCCTCCGAAGAAACGGTCCTGATCGTTCTGCTGGGCCTGCTGCAACTGCTGGAGGGCAGAAATGATTGGTTGCGCAGCGATACGGGCCGGGCCACGCTGCTGGTGTTGCAGCTTCTTGTCATCTACCTGCTGATCGGCATCTCGGGCGGGGTCAACAGCATCTACTACCTGCTGCTGCTGGCGCCGGTGATCTGGACCGCCACTTATGCGGGCCTTGCCGGAACCGTGATTGGTTCCGTGGTGGCGATCGGCGCGTACCTTTCTTTTCTGCTCTACATTGACTGGAGCGTTTGGAGCATCGATCCGGAGGCGGTGCATCTGTTGACCATTCGGTGCCTTCTGCTTGCTGTCGCCGCCGTGCTGGTAAATGCTCTGGGAGAGGCTGTCCGCAGAGAATCGGCGCGGTACAAAGACGCCGCGGAACAGCTTGCCGCCGCAAATCAGAGCCTGCGGGATGCGGAGGCCGCTGTCCGCCGGTCTGAGCGACTTGCCGCGCTTGGGCAGCTGTCGGCCGGCCTTGCCCACGAGCTCAGGAATCCGCTCGGCAGCATCCGAGGCTCGGCGGAACTGCTGGTCCGCAGGTCAGCCATCGAGAGCCCGATGGTGGTGGAACTCGCGCAGATCATCAGCGAAGAAGTGGACCGTACGAACATGCTGGTGACCCGCTTCCTCGACTTCGCCCGCCCTTTGGAACCAAGGCTGGAAGAGACCGACATTACCGTGATCATCGGCAGGGCAGCGAACCACGCCCGGGTTGAGATCATTCGCAACTTCTCTCCCGAAGTGCCGCCCCTGTGGGTTGACCCGGCCCTGATGGAACAGGTGCTGCTCAACCTGCTCTCCAATGCCGCCCAGGCGTCCCTGGAAGGCGCCCCGATCACCGTGGCGACGCGTCTGATCGGCGACGAGGCCGAGATCGCCGTGGTGGACCGTGGTTCCGGCGTTGCGCCCGAAAAAGTCGAGACCATCTTCAACCCGTTCGTGACCACGAAGCAGTCGGGCGTCGGTCTCGGCCTCGCCATCGTGGCGAAGATCGTGGATGGTCACAAAGGTAGAATTACGGTCGAAAGCGAACAGGGGAAAGGGAGCGCGTTTCGCATCTATCTCCCACTGCAAAGCCCTGTGAAACCGGTTCGAAAGGCTGCTGAATGAAGAAACGCGTACTGATCGTCGAGGACGAGGATAAGCTCCGACGGATTCTTGAGCTGCAGTTGCTCGATTCCGGGTTCGAGCCGGTGAAAGCGGCTTCCGCGGAAGAGGCGCTTCCGCTCATCGACCGCGCCGATCTGATCATCACCGACCTGAAGCTTCCGGGCATGACTGGCCTCGAAATGCTGCAGCTCGTGCGACGGCAGGATTCCCATGTGCCTGTCATCGTCATGACCGCGTTCGGGACCGTGGAGAACGCCGTGGACGCCATGAAAGCCGGCGCGGTCGACTTCCTGCTCAAGCCTTTCTCACTGGACCACCTGACGACCGTTGTCAACAAAGCGCTGGAGATCCGAAGCCTGCGCGATGAAAACCGCCAGCTGAAAGAGGAGCTTGGCCGTAAGTATCACTGGGACAATATCGTCGGCCGAAGCACGCCGATGCAGCAGATCTTCGCCACCATCATGCGCGTTGCGCCCTCCCGCGCCACGGTGTTGCTGGCGGGCGAAAGCGGCGTCGGTAAAGACCTGATCGCGCGGGCCATTCATCATCATTCTCCTCGCAAAGACCGTCCTTTCGTGAAGATCAACTGCACTGCGCTGCCGGAAAACCTCATGGAGAGCGAACTGTTCGGCTACGAAAAGGGCGCCTTCACAGGTGCCAACACGTCGAAGCCCGGCAAGTTCGAGCAGGCCGACACGGGTACCGTGATGCTGGATGAGATCGGCGATGTGCCAGCCAGCGTTCAGGTGAAGTTGCTTCGGGTGCTGCAGGAGCGCGAATTCGAACGGCTCGGCAGCAACAAGACGATGCATATCGACGTGCGGGTGATCGCTGCAACCAACAAAGATCTACGGGCTGCGCTCGAGGATGGTACCTTCCGCGAAGACCTCTACTACCGGCTGAATGTGGTTCCGATAGAGATTCCCTCGCTGCGCGAGCGCCGGGAAGATATACCGTACCTGGCCCGGCACTTCGTGGAAAAGCTCGGTCCGGAGACTGGCAATCGAGTGCAGGACATCACCGACGCCGCTATAGAACGCCTGACGCAATACTCATGGCCGGGCAACGTCCGGGAACTGGAAAACGTGATTGAACGGAGCATGGTGATGGCTTCCGGCGAGCGGCTGGACGCTGCCGACATCCGTCTCGATATGAACCTGCGCCAGCGTCACTCAACCACCGAATTCGGGCTCCCTGACGGCATGAGCCTCGACGAATACGAATCGGCATTGATAAAAAATGCCTTGAAGCAGGCTGACGGGAATAAGAGCCAGACCGCGCGGCTGCTGGGCCTGACCAGAAACGCGCTGCGCTACAGGCTGACCCAAATGGGCATAGAAAGCTGAAAATGGTATTCTGGTCGGATGCGTGAACGCTGCGAGGCGGCTTGAGCAAAATGTCACCGCAAACCAAACCCCGGCTGCTGGTCTTCATCGTGGCCTACAACGCGGAGAAGACGATCCGCAAAGTAGTGCAACGAATCCCCGCTTCCCTGCGCGATTCGTATGACGCCGACGTTCTGATCATTGATGATTCCTCGAAAGATTCCACGTTCGAGCAAAGCCACTCCGTAAGTCAGGATCAGGCGATTCCCTTCCGCGTTACCGCCATGTTCAACCCTGTCAACCAGGGCTACGGCGGAAACCAGAAGATCGGCTATCGGTACGCGCTGGAGAATCACTACGATTTCGTCGCTTTGATCCACGGGGACGGACAGTACGCTCCCGAACTGCTGCCGGAACTGCTGGAACCGCTGCGAGCCGGGCAGGCTTCGGCCGTCTTCGGGTCCCGCATGATGACGCCGAACGGCGCGCTAGAGGGCGGTATGCCGCTCTACAAGTTCGTCGGCAACAAAACGCTCACGTGGATCCAGAACAAGCTGCTCGGTTCGCACATGAGCGAATTCCACTCAGGGTACCGGCTTTACTCGGTGAACGCCCTTGCAGGCATTCCGTTTCAGCGCAACTCCAACGATTTTCACTTCGATACCGAGATCATCGTGCAGTTGATGATTGCCGGACTCAAGATCAAAGAACTGCCCATACCGACCTTCTATGGCGACGAAGTCTGCCACGTAAACGGCTGGAAATACGGGCTTAACGTGCTGGTCGCGGCACTGAAAGCACGACTGCAGAGCGCCGGGCTGTTCTACGATCGCAAATTCGACTGCTCACCGCCCGATACGTCGCCGTATCAACCCAAACTGACCTACGACAGCCCTCACGCTTACGCCTTCGATCGTGTCCGCGAAGGCTCGCGCGTGCTCGATATCGGCTGCGCGGCAGGCTACCTCGGAACCTACCTGACCGAGCAGAAGCAGTGCCGAGTGGACGGGATTGATTCGTTCAGCGATCAAGTGCGGGGGATTGAGAACTTCTACAAGCACGACCTGAACGCTGGTTTGCCAAAGCTGGACTACTCGCAATACGACTACATCCTGATGCTGGACGTCATTGAGCATTTGGCCAGTCCGGAAGCGTTTCTGGATGAGATGCGCATCATGCTGAGTTCGAACCCCAAAGCGGAGTTCCTGATCAGCACAGCGAATGTGGCGTACTTTATTCCCCGCTTTATGATGCTCCTGGGCCAGTTCAACTACGGCAAGCGCGGTATTCTCGATTTGACCCACACACGGCTCTTCACCTTTGCATCGTTCACGCGCGCCATCGAGCAGAGCGGCTACGACGTGCTCGAAAGGGTGGGCGTGCCCGGCCCGTTTCCGCTGGCACTAGGAGAAAACTGGCTCAGTCGTCTGCTCGTCGGCATTAATCGTGCACTGATCGCGATCTCGAGAGGTCTCTTTTCGTACCAGATTTTCCTTCGCATCAAAGCACAGCCCACACTGGAGACTCTGCTGAAGACAGCGCACGAACAGTCCGCCGTCCGCCGCGACTCCTTGACGGCCAGGAGTTCCTAACGGGCCCAAGTGCTTTGGGTGTGGTTTATCACTCCCCTGAACCATTGGACCGCGCGGTTGGTTGCCCCAAAGATTGTTTCGGTACTCACAGCGGTAACCTTTCGCCAGGCGTTAATGTCATAGAATGATAAAGATGCGGGTTCATGCGAGACTTAGTGTTTTTTGGCGGGGCATTTTGCAGGACAAAGCACTCTGATAAAAGATCCCCTGTGCACCACTTGAATAATCCCCTCCAAATGGGATGAAATAGAAGAAGCCGCAGAACGGCGCGATCGCCAGGCAGCACAACAAGGGTTTACAGGTAGCCAGGTTTGCCGACAGTGACATCATCCGAGATCGATAGCTTACTGGCCGTTTCCGGTCGCATTGGCGCAGATCCAATGCTGGTGCAGGCGGCCACCGGAAACACCTCCGTCAAGCTCGACGGCGTGCTGTGGATCAAAGCTTCGGGCAAATGGCTGGCCCATGCCGGTAAGGACGAGATACTCGTCCCTGTGAGTCTGGCCGAGACTCGGCGCCGCGTGGAGACCAACACCGATCCTGCCGGACAGACCGCGATCGTCAACGGCCAGACGCTCGGGACCTCTGTCGAAACCGCCATGCACACGGTGATCCCGCATCGCGTCATCCTGCACGTCCACTCCGTGAATGTGATCGCGTGGGCCGTGCGATCGGATGGCGAGGCGCAATTGCAGGCCCGCCTTGCCGGTCTCGACTGGCAGTGGATCCCGTATCTGCCTTCAGGCCTGCCTCTGGCGGGAGCCATTCAGGAAGCGGTCGAGCGCGAGCCGAAAACGAAGGTTTTTGTCCTCGCGAACCACGGTCTGGTGGTCTGCGGCAATACTCCTGAAAACGCTGAGGCCCTGCTCCGCGAAGTAGAGGCACGAGTCGCAATAACGCCTCTGGCTGTGCCCGAACCGAACTGGGAAGAGCTACACAGGATTGGGGATCGCCTGGGCTGGCGCGTAGCGTCGAACCCTGCCGCCCACATCTTCGGCATGGATCCAGTGGCCCGACGGATCGTCCAGGGTGGCGTCCTCTATCCTTGCCAGGCCATATTTCTGTCGAACCATGTGCCCGTCTTCTCACGCTACGTAACACCTTCAGACGTCGCCGAGGTCAAAACTTCGTGGGTTGTCGTCGACGGTCTTGGGACCTTGCTTCGCCAGCGCCAGAATCCAGTGGAAGGCCTGACCCTGGGCGGCCTCGCTCAGGTCATCCTGCGCCTGCCTGAAGCCGCTCCGCTTGCTTACCTGACTGAACCTGAAGTCCAGAACCTTCTTTGCGCTGATGTCTACCACTACCGCGAGCGCGTAGAAGGCAACAGTTCCGAACGCATACCGTTCCCGCAGCGCGCTTCGGCGGACGGCGTCGCAGCCGAACTCCGCTAGCCAGCCCGCAAAACCCGCAACGCTTCGATCGCCGCACCACGCGCTCCCGCCGTATCGCCGTCCGGCATGATCCGGATCGGAATATCCGCCTGTTCCAGACGCTGCACGGGCATGCCATTGCGAACTTCCGAAATAAACCAGGCCTGGAACGCCGCACTCGTCTCTATCGCCCCGCCGCCCACGATCAGAGCGTCGGGATCGAACGTGTTCACCATTTCGTCGAAGAACAGGCCCAGCGCGTGAGCCTGCACCCGGAAGATTTCCAGACACAAGGGATCTCCGTTCTCCGCCAGGCCGCGCACCAGCTTCGAAGCCTTGCGGAAGTCACCAATCGCGGCCAGTTGGTGCCCCGGATTCCGCCGGAGGAAGTACGGCAGCAGCGACTTCTCGATCGCGGTGAGCGAACAAAGCGCTTCCAGATCTCCCGTCCGACCGCAGTTGCATTCGGGACGCAGGCCCTCGGTCCCGGCAATGCTCTGGTAGGGAATCAAGACGTGCCCCAGTTCCCCGCCGAAGCCCTTGCGGCCGCGAATCACGACTTCGCCGTCTACAATCACACCGCCGCCCAGCCCGGTGCCGATCAGCGCCGAAACCGAACTCGCCGTATTGTTCGCACCGAACAGAACGTAGTGGCCCCACAAGGCCCCCGCGTTGCCGTCGTTCAGGTAAACCACGGGCCTGGCAAGCCGGATTTCGAGCCCCAGCCGGATGTCGTAGCCGCTCCAGTCCGGATGCACGAAGTTGGTGGAGCCTCGCGCGCTGAGCACTCCGTTCGCGGACGCCGGGCCCGGTGTATCCAACCCGACCACGGCGATGTCCGAAATGGCGATCCCTGCCAGCGCCGCCGCCACGCCGAGCCCATGTTCAATCTGCGTCAGACAAACGCCGGGACCCTCGCGCGACAGGGCCGGGTGCTCACACAAACCCTCAATCAGGAAACGCTCGTCTCCCGTCAGAAAGGTGTAATTAACCGCTGTTCCGCCAAGATCGATGCCCGCGACGATTTTCACAGCATCAGGGTATCAAGCGTCCGGATCGAGAATGCAAACGTCGCGCAGATTG
>JAOAPO010000147.1 GCA_025462945.1 Bryobacterales bacterium | reverse complement strand
TCCACCGGCCGGCACCATCGGGTAAACGTTCTCGTCAGGGGTAACCTTCACGTTGAGCAGGTACGGACCGGGGTAGTCGATGGCCTCCTGCAGCGCGGCCATCAGTTCAGATGGCTTTTCCACCGTGCGGCCCTTGAAGCCGTAAGCCCCGGCGAGCTTTTCCACGTCAGGGAAGCAGTCGAGCGTCACCGAGCTGAGGCGGTTGTTGTAGAACAAGGTCTGCCACTGCCGCACCATGCCCAAATAACCGTTGTTCATCACGATCATCTTGATGGGCAGCGCGTGCGAAGCAATCGTGGCCAGTTCCGGAATCGACATCTGGAAGCCGCCGTCGCCGGCGATCGCAAACACCAGCTTGTCCGGTCGGGCCATCTGCGCACCGATAGCGGACGGAACACCGAAGCCCATCGCGCCGAGGCCGCCGGAGTTGATCCATAAGCGAGGTTCGTTGAAGCCGATCAGCTGAGCGGCCCACATCTGGTGCTGGCCGACGTCCGAAGTCACGATTGCCTGACCGCCAGAGAGCTTATCGATGGCGTCCATCAGATGCTGCGGGCGAATCTCGGTTGTAGAGTGCGCACGGTCGAACGGGCGCTCTGCCTTCCATGCATTGACCTGCCCCCACCACTTCTTACGGGCTTCGGCCTTCTTCTCGCCGAATTCAGGCTTCAGTTCCTGCATGACCTTGATCATCTTCTGCAGCACGCGCTTCACATCGCCCACGATCGGGATATCCGGAGTGCGGTTCTTGCCGACTTCCGCCGGATCGATGTCTACGTGGATCACGCGGGCATGACGGGCGAATGAAGACAGCGTGCCGGTCACACGGTCATCGAAGCGGGAGCCGAGCGCGATCAGAAGGTCGCATTCGCTCATCGCCATGTTGGCCGCATAGCCGCCGTGCATACCGGGCATGCTGAGGTAGTTCGGGTGATTCGCGGGCAGGGCACCCAGCGCCATCAGAGTGCAAACGGCCGGGGAATCCGCCAGTTCGGTGAATTCGGTGAGTTCCGCCGAAGCATTGCCAAGAACGATACCGCCGCCTGCGTAAACCATCGGGCGTTCGGCTTCGAAAACCAGCTGTGCCGCGCGGCGAATCTGGCCTGCATGGCCTTCCGTGAACAGCTTGTAGCCGGGCAGGTGAATCGTGTCCACCGGGGTGTAATGACCGCGCTCCTGGAAAACGTCCTTCGGGATATCGACAAGCACCGGACCGGGACGACCGCTGGCAGCGAGGAAAAACGCTTCGTGCACAATCTGCGGCAGTTCTTTGATCGACTTCACCATGAAGTTGTGCTTCGTGGCGGGACGCGTGATGCCGAAAGTATCCGCTTCCTGGAAGGCATCGCTGCCGATCAGCTTCGAGTGAACCTGACCCGTGATCGCCACCAGCGGAATGGAATCCATCAGGGCATCCACGAGGCCGGTCACCAGATTCGTGGCGCCGGGGCCGGAAGTCGCGCAGCAGACGCCGACCTTACCCGTCGAGCGGGCATAGCCTTCTGCCGCAAACACCGCGTTCTCTTCATGGCGAACGAGGACGTGGCGAATATGGTGCGAGTAGAGGGCGTCGTAGAACGGGAGAGTGACGCCGCCGGGATAGCCGAAGAAACACTCGACGCCTTCACGCGCCAGGCATTCGAGGAGCATTTCTGCGCCCGTCATGAGCTTGCCGGTCTCAGCGCGGCGAATGTTGGAATGATGTTCGGTTGCCTGCATCGATTTGTACTCCTGAGTGGAACTTATAAGAACTGGGTCAGCGGGAAATAGAAAAAGGCCATCAGTTGGGGTTGCTCCCCGCTGATGGCCTCGGAACTTTAGGTTGCCCTGAGCCTCAGACGGGGACGGATACTACTACCGTAATGACTACTACAGCTACGGTGGCGATCGGTCGAAGTGTGAAGCTGCGGAGCATTGCCAGAAGCTTTAGTTTAGCGCATAGTTTTCGAAATGCAAGAGGCGACTTCGATTAGTAATACTTATAGGCGAATTCGACGTTCGGGCGGCGGCAGTCACTCGAGCGTCTGGAGCGAACCCAGCCAGCGTACAGGGAACTTGGTGCCCAGCGCATTCACCAGGCGCTCGTCAGCCGTCACAAACGAAAGCCCCCGACTGACGGCCAGCGCGACATACAGTGAGTCGTAGACCGCTCGGCGCTCGACCACGGCGATCTGCATCGCCGAGTTCACCAGCGGTGCCGATGGTGCGGTGCGGAGTCGCAACTCCTGCAACCAGTTCAGCTGTTCGGAAGCAAAGGGGACTGAGATCCGCTCGTTTCGCGCAGCCTTCCAGATGAGGTTAGCGATTTCCGGCCAGAAAAGATCGGGGACTACAAGCGTGACTAGCCCGGCCGCATACCTTTCCAACAGTGCGATCGCCTCGTCCACAAGGGGTTCGTCCTTCGCGGGCAAAACCCACTTCGCAGCAACGCTCGCATCGAGCACACATGCAATCAACGCGCGCGATCTTCCCGCAGCATCTCTTCAACCGAGGGAAATGGCCCGGCAGTTTCGGCAGGCGTTGCTCGCATTTGCAGCGCGCGTTCAAGCAGAGCCTGACGCCGCTGCTGCTCCTTAGGCGTCACCACGTTCTCTACCAGAAGCTGAATAACCTCGGTTGCGATCGACGTTCGTTTGGCCTTAGCGCCAGCCCGGATCGCCTCGTAGATGTCCTCCGGTACGTTTTCGACGTATAGTGTTGCCATAGTCGTAGTCTAGCGTCGTCCGAGTCGAAGGAGGCAGACTAAAAAGCGATGCTAAGCGGGCAGCTCTTTCGGCACGGCACCGTGATAAAAT
>JAOAPO010000136.1 GCA_025462945.1 Bryobacterales bacterium | reverse complement strand
GCGGCGGATCTTTTGGATGAGTGGTTCGAGTCCCCTGAGATCAAGGTCACGCTCGCGACGGACGGCGTAATTGGGGCGAACGGGGGACCTCGCTCGCAGGGGACGGCGTACATCCTGATGCACCACTGCATGGGCGGCGTGAACGGGAAGCGCGGCTTGTGGGGGTTCGTGCGCGGCGGGATGGGCGCTGTTTCGGAAGCGATTGCGTCGGCGGCGCGGGCCGCGGGGGCGGAAATCCGGACGAGTGCTCCGGTGCGGCAACTGCTGGTTCGCGGCGGTAAGGCTTACGGCGTTGCGCTGGAGAATGGCGACGAATTCCATGCGCCGACAGTCGCGTCGAATCTGGATCCGAAGCGAACGTTCCTGCAGATGACGGACGCAAAAGATCTGGATGAGGAGTTTCGAACTGCGATCCGGCATTTCCGCGTGGAGGGCACGTCGCTGAAGATGAATCTGGCGCTGGGTGGACTGCCGGATTTCACAGCGCTGCCTGGCACGCCGGGTCCGCAGCACGGGGCGACGATGCATATTTGCCCTTCCATTGAGTACGTGGAGCGGGCGTGGGACGACGCGAAGTACGGGCGTCCATCAAGTAACCCGCTCCTGGAAATGACGTGCGCGAGCGTCTACGATGCATCGCTGGCTCCCGCCGGGAAACACGTGATGGGGATCTTTCTGCAGTACGCGCCGTATACGCTGCGCGATGCAAGTTGGGACGATCTGCGCGAGCCATACGGGGACAGAGTTCTGGACGTCATCGCAGAGTATGCACCGAACATGCCGGGTATTGTAGAGCACCGGCAGGTGTTGAGTCCGCTGGATCTGGAGAGGCGCTTCGGCATCTCTGGCGGCAACATCTTTCATGGCGAGATGGGTCTGGATCAGATGTTCGTGCTGCGTCCGGTGGCGGGATGGGCGCGGTACAAGACGCCGATCGAGGGCCTGTGGCTTTGCGGGTCGGGAGCACATCCGGGCGGGGGCGTGATGGGCGCGCCGGGCTACAACGCGGCCCGGGAGATCGTCAAGAGCACTTAGCTCTGAAGCCAGTCGGCGGGCAAAACTGATTACACTGGAGTTGTGCCCCCCATTTTGCGTTTAGCGGCTGCGCTCGGCCTGCTTTGGAGCGTTGCCGGAAGTGTGTCGGCCGCCCTCAACATCATGCCTTTGAGCGAGGTTCGCGCGGGGCAGCGCGGCGTGGGCCGTACGATCTTCACGGGCGATAAGATCGAAGATTTTCAGGTGGAGATTCTTGGTGTTCTGAGCAATACGGGACCGAAGGAATCTTTGATTCTGGGACGGCTGTCCGGTGGCCCCCTGGAACATACCGGGGTCATGCAGGGGATGAGCGGCAGTCCGGTTTATATCGACGGGAAGCTGGTTGGGGCCGTGGCGATGGCTTTCCCCTACGCGAAGGATCCGATTGCCGGGATTCGGCCCATCGAGGAGATGCTTCGCGTCGATTCCCTGCCCTTGCGCCGTGGCGATTCGCCGGCACTGGCGTTGCATAAGAAGGGTTTTCTTTTGGATGCCGCGGCGCTGCTGCCCGTGCCTTCCCGTGGCGAAGGATTCGACAACCGTATGACGGAGGTCGCGACGCCGGTCTCTTTGTCGGGCTTTACGGGGGCCGCCGTGGACAAGTTCGGCGGGGCCATGCGAGCGATCGGCCTGGAACCGCGACAGGGCTTGTCCTTAGGTGGCGCGCCCGACATGCGGATGGGCGACCCTTCGAAGCTGCAGCCCGGGTCGATGATTTCCGTGCAGTTGATGACCGGCGATATGAGTGTGGGGGCGGATGGCACCGTCACCGCAATCGATGGCGCTCGGGTCTACGCGTTCGGCCATCGTTTCCTGTCGCTGGGGCCTACAGAACTGCCCTTCACCCGGGCGGAGGTGATCACGCTGCTGGCCAACTTGAACACCTCGTTTAAGATCTCGACCGCGCGCGAGCTTATGGGTGTTATTTCGCAGGATCGCAATACCGCGGTGGGCGGAACGCTGGGCAAACGCGCGACGATGATTCCCTTCGATATCACCGTGACCGAAGAGACGAAGCAGGCGGGTGAATATCACATGCAAATGGTCCGGGACCGGTATCTGTCTCCCTATCTGCTTCAGATGGCGCTTTTCTCCGCAATCGATTCCACGCAGCGCTCGACCGGAGCTTCCAGCATTACTGTCAACGGGACCATCGAGTTCGAAGGCCGCCCCGAGAAGGTGCTGGTCCGCAGCATCTACGCGGCAGAGGGAGGATCGAACATGATGGCGTCGACCACCTCGGCAATCTCGCTGTCTTACGCCATGCAGGCGGGGTTCGATCAGCTGCGCGTGAGCCGTCTGGCGTTCCGGCTGGAGACATCGAATTCCAGGCAGGGGCTGGCGATTGGGCAGGTTTACCTGTCGCCCAAAGAGGCCAGGGCCGGGGATACGGTCGAGCTGCTCACGGTTCTCGACGGGGAGAATGGCAGGCAGCTCACCCGCGGCCTGAAGTACAAGATCCCGGCTGGCACCGCGCCAGGCACGCTGAACTTCACGGTGGCAGACGGCGCGCAGACGAGTCTGGCAGATCTGCGGCAGGTGCTGGCAGCGACGCCGCGCACTCCGGAACTGATGATCTCGAATGTGAACCGGCTGCGGTCGGCCGATGCGGCCTATCTGCGCGTCTGGCGTGCCGAACCGGCGTACGAAGTACAGGGCGAGGAATTGACCGACCCGCCCCCGTCGCTGGCGCTGGTGCTGGCGGGCGCACCGGGTCTGCCACAGGTGAAGAATTCGAAGATTGCAGAGGTGCGGATCGATGCCGACGGGAATATGGTGACGGGCGCGAAGACCGTGACGCTCGAGGTGAAGGAGTGAGGGTTGAAAGACCGGGCAGAGTGACGCTGGTGGCCTTGCTGCTGTCCGCGGGCCTGCGCGCGTCGAGCCCCTCAATGTGGGAGATGTCGACTTTCTCTGACTTCGTGAAGGGGAAGTTCGACGGCGTGGCGCTGGGCCGCGATGGACGTCTCACCGTGGCTCCGAAGCTGGAGACACTGTTCGATTCCGGGCAGCCTGCCGTTTGGGCTGTTGCCCCTTCGACGGATGGCGGGCTCTACGTTGCCACCGGGCATCGGGGGCAGGTGTTCAAGGTTGAGCGCGACGGCAAGTCATCGCTGATCTGGACGGCTCCTGGACCCGAGGTATTCGCAATAGCAGTGGACCGCGCGGGAATTCTCTACGCCGCCAGTTCTCCGGACGGCAAGATCTTCCGGATCGATAACCGCAAGGCTACGGAATACTTCGATCCGAAAGCGAAGTACATCTGGGCGCTGACGTTCGGCAAGGACGGCGCGCTGTACGCCGGTACGGGTGCTGAGGGGAAGGTGTTTCGAATCACGGGCGCGGGGCAAGGTGACGAATACTATGCAACGGGTCAGGCGAACGTAACCAGTCTCGTGGCGGATCCCGAAGGCCGGCTGCTGGCCGGGACGGAACCCAACGGCGTACTCTACCGGATCACGGCGAAGGGTAAGGCGTTCGCGCTCTACGACTCCAGCCTGCCGGAAATCCGCGCCGTTGCGATCAATCCGGATGGCAGTATTCTGGCGGCGGGTTTGGGTGGGGCGCTGGCGAAGAAGGTGCAGGCCGCGCAGTCCGCCACGCCGACAACGACGACGGACAGCGCGCCTGCGCAGTACAGCATTACAGTCACTGCAGCCAATTCCGACATCAAGCCCCCGGACGTTCCGAAGGTGCCGTCGATACCGGCTCCCGCGGCGGCACCGGCGGCCGAGACCGCAACAGCCGCTGCCACGACCGAAGCTACGGGCGTGGAGAAAAGCGCGATCTACCGGATCAATGCCGATAACACGGTGGATACGCTTTTCAGCTCGAAGGAAGAGAACGTGTACGACATCCTGGCGTCGGCCAATGGCGGCTTCTTGTTCTCGACAGACCAGGCGGGCCGCGTTTACGCGATGACGGGCGACCGCAAGCTGACGCTCTCGGCGCAAACCAACCAGGGCGAAGTCGTCAGGCTGATGCAGTGGAACGGAACGACACTGGCTGCCGCAGCGAACATGGGGCGGCTTTACCGCCTTGGCGCGACCGGCACCTCGGGCACCTATGAATCGCCTGTGTACGATGCCGCGAGTGTCGCGCGCTGGGGTCGGTTGCGGTGGCAGGGTGAGGGGACTGTGGCAGTGCGGACGAGGTCTGGGAATTCAGCTCGCCCGGATGCAACGTGGAGCGATTGGTCTGACGGCCTGAAGACGTCCGCAGGCGCGCAGATCGCGAGTCCCAACGCTCGATACCTGCAGTTCAAAGCTGAATTCACGGGGGCTGGCGCTGCGGTCAACAACATCGTTGCCGCATACCTGCCGCAGAACAATCCGCCAGAGATCAAGTCGATTACGGCGATGATCCAGGCGGCGGCCGCACAGGTTTCGTCGCAGAAAGGCGGCGGCAGTTCGTCGTCGTCCACGGCTTCGTTCAGCGTGACCGTAACAGATACGGCCGACGCTGCCACCTCAACATCAACCGGCACTGCGACCCAGACGCTGTCCCGCTCCCAGGGGCAGCAGCTCATGATCTCGTGGCAGGCGGAGGATCGGGACGGCGATCGACTGGTGTATCAGGTCGACTTCCGTGGTGATGGCGAAACGCTGTGGAAGAAACTGCGGCGCGACCTGCACGAGACGAACGTGGTTCTCGACGGAGACTCTCTGGCCGACGGCCGCTACTACTTCCGCGTGCAGGCCTCCGACCGGGAGTCGAATGCAGCTGAAAGCGCAAAGGACGCTGAGCTTGTCAGTTCGCCCGTGCTGATTGACAACACGGCACCCGTGGTGCGTATCACCAGTTCGAAGCGCACCGGGAACACTGCCGACATTGAGTTCGAGGGCCGTGACACCGTGTCGGTACTTCGCCGCGCTGAGTGGTCGCTCGATGCCGGCCCGTTTCAGGCCATCCCGCCGGTGGACGGAGTGCTCGATTCTGAAGCCGAGCAGTTCCGGCTACACCTCACGGAGGTGCCAGCGGGCGAACACATTCTGGTCATTCGCGTGGCGGACAGCGGCAACAACACCGGGCTCGCGAAGGTGATCCTGCAGTAACGTGGGTGCCCAAAAAACACTGGAGCGCGTGATCTCGAAGGCTGGCCTCGGCTCGCGCACGCAGGCCCGCAGCTGGATTCACGCGAAGCGCGTCCGCGTGAATGGGCAGGTGGTGGAGAACCCCGATCACTGGATCGACTTCGACCGGGACCGGGTGGAGTTCGACGGTAAACCGCTGAGAATTCGCGAGAAGGTCTACCTGTTGGTCAACAAGCCCACCGGGTATATCACTACGTTCAAAGACCCCGAGGGCCGACCGACCGTGTACGATCTTATCGGCGCGGTGGAGACGTTTGTGTCGCCTGTGGGGCGCCTCGATCTCGATACGAGCGGTCTGCTCATCATGACCAACGATACGCAGCTCGCTGAGCGGCTGACCAACCCTGACCACCACGTCGCGAAGACCTATGTAGTGGAGTGTGGCGGCGTCATACCGGAGGAGAGCATCCGGCTGTTGCGGAACGGGGTGGAACTGAACGACGGCCCAACGCGCCCCGCCGCGGTGAAGCGGTTGGGCGGGAGCGGGGCTTCGACGACGCTGGAGATTGTGCTTACCGAAGGCCGCAATCGCCAGGTTCGGCGCATGATCGAAGCGGTCGGCAGCAAGGTTGTCGCGCTCACCCGAACGCAGATCGGCAGTATCGCAATCGGCCAACTGGCACCGGGAGAATGGCGTCCGCTCACGCCGGTCGAACTGGATCGACTACGGCGCGAGCGGAGTTAGGTGAGCCGCTACTTCTTGTCGCCGCGTTTGGCGTGTAGTTCGTCCAGCTTCTTCTTCAGGTAGTCCGCATACTCTGCCTTCAGCTTCGGATCGCGGGGTGAGCCGTAGATGTCGGTCGACTTGTACTTGCTGGTTTCATTGCGGAACTTGTCCTGCGTCCAGTCGTCATGGATGTGGATCTCATCGGCGTTGTCCACAACCTTCTCGACCAGGTGCGGCGGCACGAAGTAGACGCCCTCGCGATCGCCCAGAACCACGTCGCCAGGCAGCACGGTAGCGTTACCTATGCGGACAGGAACGTTGATGCCGGTCAGCATGACTTCCTGTGAAATCGGCGTCGGATGAACGCCCCGGAAGTAGCCTCCCATCGGAATTTCCAGAATGCCATCGAGGTCGCGAACCGCGCCATTGACGATAAAGCCACGCTTCGTGACGGCATAGATGTACGTGGCAAGGTTGCTCCCGGATAACGTGCCGCCTTCGATCTTACCGAAGATATCCACGACGAGGACATCGCCTTCCTGCAGCATATCGAGCACGCGCTGGTTACCGTTGTCGCGCAGCCCCTTCGCCTTGGCATCGGCTTCGTTCGGACCCTTCATGTCAGGACGGGTTGGCATGAACTGCGCCGTAATCACGCGGCCAACCAGTCGCTTCTCCGGGTGG
>JAOAPO010000120.1 GCA_025462945.1 Bryobacterales bacterium | reverse complement strand
CGAGCCGGCACATCGAACGCACTGGCGATGCCCATCAGAGTGGCGAGCACGAAGATTTGCCAGATTTGGACAACACCGCTCAGCGTCAGCCCCGCCAGGATCAGGGCGAGCACCATAAAAGCGGACTGGGTGCAGACGATGATGCGGTGCCGATCCATGCGGTCAGCCACGTGCCCGGCAATGGGGCCGAGCAGGAAGACGGGAATCTGGCCAGCGAAAGCAACCAGTCCAAGCAACGCGGAGGAGCCGGTCAGACGGTAGACGAGCCACGCCTGAGCCACGCTCTCCATCCAGGTGCCCGTCAGCGAGATGATCTGCCCGCTGAAAAACAACTGGAAGTTTCGGTGTCGCAGGGCTCGAAGCGTGGGTGAGCTGGCGAGCCGGGTCATAGCCTGCTCCCAGTCTAAAGCCCCCTGAAAAGCGAAGGGCGCGAGGTTTCGCTCGCGCCCTGGCCGTCATGCGTCTTTGCGTGTTACTTGATGGCGATGTCGACCGTGTTCGAACCCGAGTAGTTGGCAGCCCCGAAGATAGCCAGTGGCGGGAAGGGTGCGCTGATCTGGACCTTCGCCGTGGTGCCGGTCAGACCGGCAGGCACAGTTGCCATGACCTGATACACACCCGTGAAGCCAGGAACAGCCCGCGAGGAAGTGACAGCAGCGTTCGCGCCGCCCATCTTCACGGTGACGGTTTCCGTCTCGAAGCGAACATCGCGCGGAGTGATCAGGCCTGCCGTCAATGACGGAGTAGTCTGACCCAGACCGGTGAGCAGGAACAGGAGCGTATCCCCCGCGGCTGCCGGATTGCTGGCAGTCACCCGTGAACCATTGGCCACTTTGAAGACCAGGCCACCGTTGGCGTCACTGAAGATAGCCGGCGCATAGGCGGCGCTGACCGTTCCCACCGGGGTGGACGAGCCATTCGCGCCCGTAACCACGATCGACTGGCCGTTCCTGGCCTCGAAAGGCACTTGGGCGTTGATCTGGTTCGGGGCCACATAGAGGAGCGGAGCCGGGGTACCACCCACCGTCACCGTTACGCCGTTCAGCGTAGTAGGCAGTGAGGAGTAGTTGTTGAAGCCTGCCGTGTTGCCGGTGACCTTGGCGAGATCCGACCCAAAGAGCGAGATCAGTCCGCCGGGTGCAACGCCAGGCTGGCTGGCAGCGAGAGCTCCATTCAGCATGGTGGTGATGGTCGGGATACCAGTTACGGGCGCGGCAACCTGAGCACGCACCACGCCCCCGGGGTTCGCCGTCGAGTGGATGTTCCAGTAGTGCTTTTCCGGGTTGATCATTAGATCATTGAGCGTTGCGAGGCCTGCACCGGTGGCAACAGTCACCATCCGGTACAGATTGCCGGTACCGTCGCTGAGCAGGATCGGCCCGCTGTTGAGGCCGGAATCGATGGTCACGGGGCCGTTCACGCCGGCGGCACCGTCGTGGATGTGGGTCGCGGTCGCGGTGGTGCCTGCCGGGAAGCGGAGGTTCGCGTCGAAGATAGTAACACCGCCGGCAACGGTCGAATCCGGGTTGCGGATCGTGAAGAGTTCAAGACTGCCGGAAGCGGGCGTGATGCCGGTGACGGGCGGGTTCTCGTTCGCACCGGACAGGCTCACCTGGAAGTTCGTGCGGTCCGTGCGCAGCACGACGCCACGCATGGCACCGCCGCTGCGAAGGGCCGTGTGGACGTTGTAGTAGATGTCGTTCGTGTTCGACGTCAGCGCTTCAAGGCTCTGCAGTGCGCCCGCTCGAGTCAGCGACGCTTCGGCTTCGAAGTGAAGCGTACCCGTACCGCCCGCGGCTACGGGAATCGGTCCGCGCAGGCCGCTGTCGATGGTCACTGGACCGTTGACGCCAGTTGGCCCAAGGTGGATGTGCATGCCGGTGAACTGTGTGTCATCGGGGAATCCCGTGTACTTCACGTCGAAGATCGCGTAGGCCGAAGTAATCGCGCCAGCCGGATTGCGGGTGATCAGCGTGATCGACGTACCGACGCCCGACCATGGAGCGGTGAGAGGCGGGTTTTCGTTCTCGGGCTTAAGCTGGGCCATCCGCACCACAACGTCGGTTCTCTGCAGTTGGCCGCGCATCGCGCCGCCTGCATTCGCCGTCGTGTGAACGTTGTAATACCACTGGCTGGGATCGGCCACGATGCCTTTGATTGTGTCAAGGGGGACTGCGGCCGACGGAAACTGCGTCTGGACAGCCGGAAGAGTTCCGGGATCAGTCGTCACGTCTGTTCTCGCAACCGAAAAGGGCACCACAACAGCGCCGTTCACAGTCGGACCGCCCGTGTGGATGTGCATAGCGGTGATCGTGGACGGAGCAGCGAATTGATAGTTGACGTAAGCGTCGGCCGAGCCTGAAATGATCGCGCCTGAAGAGTCGCGGACCACGTGAAGCCAAACGGTCGCGGTTCCGCTGGCCGCAGCGGTGACGGCAGGTACCTCATTGGTGTTCGACAGCAGCGCGCGGTAAACCAGTGTTTCCGATGTCTGCGCTGACAGGCCTGCAACGAACAGCAGTGGCAGGGCGAATGCAATTTTCCTCATAACGTTCATGCTCCTCTTTCGCGGGCGCGCGAGGCGCTCCGACGACTACCTCTGAAACGACGGCTGACCCTGAAGATACCAGCCGAGGTTGAGCCTATCAGAAATTTGCGAGAAAGGTGTAATAGAACTGTTTAGGAATTGTAAGAGTACGGGAACGCAGGTTATCGGCTTGGTTTTGGCAGCATCGCTTCGACGTCGCGGAGCCGGAACGTCTTCGTGGTTTGACCTTCGACCACCAGATCTTCGCCGGAGGTATGCAGGGTGCCAGGGAGGAACGGCTGGCCTCCCGCCGGCAGCGCGTCACGCCCGTTGTCTTTGCCGATAAACTCCAGCCACCGCCCAGGCAGGAAGGTGGCTCTCTGACGGAGGCTTTCAAGGAACGAGAACCCATCCGCGGACCAGGCCACAGGCGCGTTTTGGGGAAGCACGACAAAGCGAACGGGTTCCGTGGCGGTGGCGGCACCGCTCAGGCGTGCTTCGCCCACGTGAACCCCGGAAGCCGAAGAACTGGCGAACACTCGAAACGTGACCGCTCTTTGCGCGGCGTAACCCACCGTAACGTCAGCGCTGGCTGGCGAGAAATCCAGACCGTCAGCCTTTAGGTCGAGGTGGAAAGTTCGGATTTCCTGAGCGTTGTTGTGAATGACAAGCGTCACTTCCCTGCCCCCTTTTTGGGCGACCGGGATCGTCGTGGGATAGAGCGGCAGCGTGGCACTGCCCGCCAGCCTGACCGCGACACCATCGGCGAATGACAGTGTGGCCGGCTTCCTCAACTTCGGCTCCGCGTGGCTCAGCCGGAGACCGTCGGCTTCGATGGCCAGTTCTGCTGCATCGCCGTCAATCATGGTCGCCGGGGGAGTGATCCGAAACACTGCCTCCAGCGGCGTTGCTGCGCTGCGTGCGTCGCGACTGGTCTCGAGGCCGGGGCGAGCCACCAGACGCGAGCGTTCGGCGATCGCTTCGCTTGAGTACTGCGCGGTGAGGCGGTTCGCCTCTCCAATCAGCAAGACTTTCGCGTTCGGGAAGAAGGCCGTCGCGTCCGGAGCATCGATGGCTATAGCGATGCGAATTCGGTGCGAAGGCGCGGGTCCGGGTGGGATGTTCAGCCGCAGCCGCTTCGCCGAAGAGTCCCAGGTGAACTCGGTGAGTTTTCCGCCCGCGACCAAGGGGCCGGATGGCTCGCGGTGGAGTTGGAGCAGGGCTTCTCCGGATGCAGGAGCGTAGAACTCCAGCGCCAGTATCCCGTTGTCGTACTCCATGGCTGTTAATTCGGCCGTCGCATAGATCAGATGATCCGTGGTGGCGAAACCAGAGCAGTTACGACACAGCGGGCCATCCATGAGCGGGATGTTCATCGGCAGGCGCAGCGAGTCCTGAGCCGGAACGGTGACGGAGGGCAGCGCGATGAATCTTTTCGATGCGGAGTAGCCAGCCTGCAGGTCACCGGACCATGGCGCTCGCGACGCGTTGACGGCCATGACGAAGGAGGCGCCCGATCGGTCCTGATATTGGCGAACAGCGACGGCGGCGGTCGCAACCAAAGGCTTCGCACCCGGAACGACGCGTAGCCCGGGTCCGGAGGAGCGTTCGGCCGCCCAGTAGCGCGTCAACTGCGCGTGTCGATGGAAGGCGAGCGCTGCGGGACGCTCGGTGCCGGTAAAGCTGCAGGCACCGGCGTGAAAAACAGAACCCGCGAGGGTGTCGAAAAGGTCGGTCCAGATGAGAGCCACGGCAGGCGTCAGGAAAAGAGCGGTCGCGTGAGTGAGAGCGTTGGGCGCGAGGGCCGAAACGCGAGCCGGGGGGCCCGACAGAGCCTCCGTAAGCGGGCCACCGTGGGTTGTCAGGAGACCTTCCAGCGATTTCGGGACAGGGCCTTCCAAATCGGCTTCGAGGTTGAGGGCACGAACGATAGAAATCAGCGCGGTCAGTTCCGCTCCGTCTTTCGCCGGGGGCAAGCTGACGTGGCGGATCCCCGCGCTCTTGAGCCAGATCAGATCACGTGCCCAAAGGTGCGCTGGACGCCCCGCCCATGGATATTCGGCTGATTCCGTGAAGCCGGCCGGGCTTTGAGCCACAAGACTCGCAGAAAGGCAGGCCAGCGCGCAGAGTAAGCGCATCAGGACCTCTGTTTGCGAACGCGGTAGTCCTCAATGAGAGGCATCTTAATCACGAGGCACATCTCGAAGAGACGCGATCGCGCGCGAGGTCCGATGCGCTCGGTGAGGGTAGTCCGATGGTCCACGACGCCCGTTCCGGACTTTTCGTAGGTTGCGAACCCGGCATCGGCGTCGATCAGGTTGGTGGTGGCGATCAGCGGCTTACTGTTATTGCAGCGGTGCGTGATGATCGAGGTCACGGTGTCTTCAACCCAGTCGCTGACGCGGTGCGCGCCAAGATCATCGAGCAGCAGAACATCCTTATCCAATGCCTCGCGGTAAGCTTCCTTGTCGCCGAGGTTGGATTCTTTGTCGTAGCCGGAACGAATACGGTCCAGCAGGTTCTGGTAGTCGAAGAAGAGCCCTTCAAAGCCCTTCCCGAGCAACGCGCGGAAGGCCGCTACGGCCAGGTGAGTCTTGCCTGTGCCTGATGCGCCCATCAAAAGCAGCCCGGGACGCTTTGTGTTGGGAAACTCGCGCGCATAGCCTCGAACCGCCAGAAAGACTTCAGTGAGTTCCCGGTAAGCGATCGGGTTATCACGCGGCAGCAGGAAGTTTTCGAACGACGCATTCGCGTAAAGCGGAGGAATTTCGGCCTCGCCCATAACGCGGCTGGCACGTTCCACCGAAACGCAGCCGCAGCGCGTCGCGCCGGAGACTTCCTCGCGCTCCACGATCTTCCAACCTGTTCCGTTGCATTCCGGGCAAACCGCTGCGGGAGTCATGGCTGGTTCGATTATCCCGCGACCGGCTATCCAGCGACTTCAATGACCGCCAGAACCGCCCCAGCCGCAACGCCCTCATTCTCAGAGACGGCGATTTTCACTACCACTCCGTCGATCGGCGACTTCAGTTCGTTCTGCATCTTCATGGCTTCCACAACAACGATGCCTTGTCCCGCCGTGACGACGTGCCCTGCCGCTGTGAGGATCCGTACGACCTTACCGGGCATGGGAGCGGTGATAGTTGCCTTCCCCAAAACTCCAGCGAGGCCAGCGGACCGGGTCCATTGCCGCGGATCTTTGATTTCGTAGCTGAGAGGGTGGCCATCCACCTCGATGCAATTCTCTGTAACATACACTTCAAAAGACGTGCCCGCGTGCAAGATGGAGTACACGCCGGGTTCGCACTCGACCAGCGATGCGTCGGACGGCGGCACGACGGGTGATCCATTGATGCGGGTGCTACGGCTCATCGGAGTTGCTCGGCGCGGCCTGCCGCCAGCCAGGCAGAGGGCACAGCAGCCGCAGCGGGCGCTTCCTGCTTCTTCTGTTGATTCAGCGCGAGCGCAGCGATCGGAGGGACGTGGGCGGGCGGTGCCGGCTGAAATTCGGGCTGCGTCTTCAGCAAGGTATCGAGATATCCGGTATGCAGGTCGCCGGCCCGGAAACTCGGTTCGTTGAGGATCAGCCGGAAAAGCGACAGATTTGTCCTGATGCCGCCGATGTGATACTCGGCAAGTGCCCTCTGCATTCGTGCGATTGCCTGGTCACGAGTCGCTGCCCAGACAATCAGTTTTGACAGCATCGGATCATAATCCAGCGGGACGGTCCAGCCGGGGTATACACCCGAATCGAGGCGGACACCCGGCCCCGACGGCTCGGCGAGACTGGTGATGCGTCCCGGCGACGGGAAGAAGCTGTTTGCGGGATCTTCGGCGTAGATCCGGCACTCGATCGCGGCTCCGCGCAGTGAGATGTCACTCTGGGCGAAAGGGAGCTTCGCTCCCCCGGCCACCTCGATTTGCAGCCTCACGAGGTCGAGCCCTGTCACCAGTTCGGTTACGGGATGCTCCACCTGGAGCCGCGTGTTCATTTCGAGAAAGTAGAAGTCGCCAGAGTCGCTGGCCAGGAACTCCACAGTGCCCGCGTTGAAGTAACCGGCAGCGCGTGCTGCTTTCACCGCGGCGTCGCCCATGCGCTCACGCAGCCCCGGATGCCGGGCCATCAGAGGCGACGGCGATTCCTCAATCACCTTCTGGTGCCGGCGCTGCACGGAACATTCGCGCTCGCCCAAATGCACGAGGTTGCCGTGGTGATCGCCGAAGATCTGCACCTCGACATGCCGCGCATTCTCGATGAGCTTTTCGATGTAGATGCTACCGTCAGAGAACGAGCGCAGCGCCTCACTGGACGCCGAATCGAACAGGGACCGAAGGTCTTCAGCGCGATCCACTCGACGCATGCCCTTACCGCCCCCGCCCGCGACGGCCTTCAGCATTACCGGGTAGCCGATGCCATTCGCGATCGTCTCGGCCTCAGCCGCATCGGTGATGCCTTCCTCGGTGCCTGGCACGATCGGCGCCCCACCGGCCTTCGCCACT
This sequence comes from Bryobacterales bacterium, assembly GCA_025462945.1. GTDB lineage: Bacteria > Acidobacteriota > Terriglobia > Bryobacterales > Bryobacteraceae > BOG-234. The sequence continues at coordinate 6,172 of JAOAPO010000120.1, read as the reverse complement.
CGCCGCGCGCTTGTCTTCGAGCCCATCAGTCCGATCGACTTCGAAGATGGCCCGATGAACGTGATCCCGGCATCTTCGCAAGCTGCTGCGAAGGCGGCGTTTTCGCTCAGGAAGCCATAGCCGGGGTGGATCGCATCCGCGTTGTGGTGCCGTGCGGCCGCCAGAATTTTTGGGATGTTCAGATAGCTTTCGGAAGATGGCGATGCACCCAGGTGCGCCGCTTCGTCGGCCTTACGGACGTGCAGCGCCGCCCGGTCCGCATCAGAGTAGACAGCCACAGAACGAAGGCCCATCTCACGCACGGTGCGAATCACCCGCAGGGCGATTTCACCTCGATTGGCGATCAGTATTTTTCGCGGCAGGGCCATGGGCTGGTTCGATTGTAGCCTTCGATTGTACAATTCCCGCATGACCATCTGGCGGTTGAGCGCACTGCTGTTTCTGTTGACGACGACCGCCGCAGCCGCGCCCGCAGCGGAGGAGTGGACCTACTGGATAGAGCCCTGCACGCCTGAGGCGGTGAAGAGCGCCGCCTGTAAGCCGGACGACCCGGAGCTTGGGAAATGGGCGCTGGAGGCATGGTCGCGGGAGTCGGGCGGTGCGCTGACTTTCCGCGCGAGCCCCACGGAGAAACAGGCTCGTCTCCGCATTCACTGGGCCAACGGGCAAGGCAGTCTGTATGGCGAGGCGGTGCCGATCGAGGTGGATGGCAAGCGCGGGGCCGACATCTACGTGCTGCCGGACACGCGCATGCTCGGCCGCGAGATGGCGCAGGCCACGGAGGCCGACTTGCTGCTCCGCGACGCGATCGTTTACCTGACCTGCCTCCATGAAGCGGGGCACGGAATCGGCCTTGCCCACACTGCGGCGTTTCCAGACATCATGTACAGCTTCCGCTACGGCGGCGACATTGTGGAGTATTTCGGGCGTTACCGGCGGCTGCTTAAGAAGCGCGCCGACATCGCCGCGCACTCCGGCATCTCAGACGCGGACCGATCTGTGTTGCGCACTCGATATCCTGCAAAGCAATGAGCGAACTCTCGGGCAAGACAGCGTTGGTTACCGGTTCGAACCGAGGTATCGGTCGAGCTATCGCGAAGCGGCTTTCGGTTGAGGGCGCCAATGTGGTGCTCTGTGCTCGCGATGAAGCGCTACTGAACGAAGCCGCGGCTGAGATTCGCGCATCGGGTGGCAATGCGGCTGTTGTCCCGATTGACCTCCGTGATACGGACGCAGGGCAGCGAGTCGTCGATGAGGCTGTGAAGGCTTTCGGGTTCCTCGACATCGTTGTCAATAATGCCGGAGCCACCAAACGCGGCGACTTCGTCACCCTCAGCGAAGACGACTGGATGGACGGTTACGCGCTGAAGATGTTCGGCGCCGTGCGGGTCACCCGGGCTGCGTGGCCGCATCTGAAGGCACGGAATGGCGCGGTGGTCAATATCTCGGGTTCAGGCGGCCGCACGCCGGGCGCGCAGTTTACAATCGGCGGTTCTGTGAATGCGGCACTGCTCTCCCTGACGAAAGCTCTGGCCGACCTCGGGCTGCAGGACGGGATTCAGGTGAACGCGATCAACCCGGGCCCGGTTCGGACCGGGCGTTTCGAGAAGCGCCTGGCCCAAACCGCAGCGGATCATGGCGTAGACCGCGAAACCGCGCTGGGGATTTTCCTGCGCGAGGAGCGCATTACGAAGGTGGGTGAGCCGGAAGATATTGCGGGCCTGGTTGCATATATCCTTTCGAAGAACGGCCGCTACCTGCATGGTTCGCTTATCGACGCCGATGGCGGGTCTACAAAAACGATCTAGAACCGGTAGGTCAGAAATGTGGTGAAGTAGGTGACCGAGCGTCCTGGCGGTGTCTGTTTCAAATAGGCACCCGAGTAGAAGCGCGTCACCACGCCCGTCCACGTCAGATGGCGGTCGATCGTGAGTTGCAATGGAGCGGAGGCCTGCGTTCCGACGAAACGCGCGTTACTCAGCCGACCCGTTCGCAGAGGGGTTCCCAGTACGCTGTAGATTCCGTCCTGCTTGCTCTGCCGCCAAAAGAAACTGGTCTCCGGCAGGAAGTACACGCGCTTGTGCAGGCGAAAGCGGGCATTCGGAGTCACGTCTACAACGTTGCTGGCCCCAATCAGCCCGATCCTGCCGGAGTAGGCAGTCGTTGGAAACAGCGGGTTGAAGGTACCCAGCGTCTGCCCGGTTCGGTTGCGATCACCGCTTGCCAGATCAGCCCGAAGCGCGAAACGAGGGCTGAACCGCCAATTCAGGCGCGAGACCCCGGTTTCCCCCGCCAGCGCGAACGCCCGGACATCGCCGTTCCGGAAGGTGCCAAGTTGCAGTAAGCCCTCATAGTTGTAGTCCAGAGTGCCTCGCGTTGCCCACCAGCGAGTGCCTATGGTGTGCCGGGTTTCGCGGCCCGTGCCCTTGTCGAAAGCTCCGAGGCGACGCGAGTAACCAAGGTAGTAGAGCGAGACGTTCGATTTGGCGATGAGCGGGTTGGGGCCGAAGATTCCCGCAGCCCACAGAGTCTGCGTATGGTCTGGAGAGTCGTCGAAAACGCCCGGGTTCAGTTCCACGGGCCGGGCTGCCAGCGCATTCCACGTATATCGACCGGTTTGCCAGAGAACGCGCGCACCGTCGAATGAGCGCCGGACGTTGAAAACCTCTGAGGCCGAGAGGTAGTGGCCGGAGCCGAATTCGAGTTCCTGCCTTCCCAGCCGAAGGGTTACCGCTTTCTTCGAATCGTCGGAGCTGCTCAGGTCGACGAAGCCCTGATGAATCTCGAACTGATCTTTGTCAGTAGCCCTGGGTCCACCGAGTCGCCCGGTCTCCAAACCGCTCTGCAGCTGTACAAACACTCGCACTTTCGATCCGAGATGAAAATCCGCGTGGGCGAGGAAGCGCTGGATCAGAAATCCATTCGGCGTGTTCGGCACGGAGCCGAAGGTAGCGTTTCGAAAAAGCTCATAGCGCGTGCGGCTCTCCCCTCCGACCGAAACGTACCAGCCAGAGCGGCCAAGGTTGATGTACTTCAGCGGGTCTGTGTAGTCGGTTCGGTAGGAGCGGTTGCGCAGATAGCTCCAGTTCTCGTCCCACCGCAGTTCCAGGTAAGCAGGCCTCGGGGGCGACATGGCGGGGGCAGTTTGCGCATGACTGGAAGCAGCAATGAGGAATAGTGTTGGAAAGTACGCCGCCCGAAGGTTCATCCGGCGATTGTAGCGGGTTGGTCAGCTATTCAACAACCTGGCGGACCCGGCCTCGCGGAAACAACGCCAGCGGGTCGTCGTTCACGCCGATGATGAACCCCATGAAGCTGACGGACATCTCGTCGGTTGTCTGCGGGCCGTAAGTGACCTCGATATTCGGGTTTGGATTCCACTTGTTGTTCGCCGAATTGTCGTAGTGAGCGATCGACTCGAGGCGCGTTCCTTTCGGAAGCACGATCGGCTTCGCGAACTCGTAGCCAAGCTGCCAGTTGAAGTCAAACTTGCCTTTCAGCAGCACCTGCGTTTCGCCGGACGGGTAGTGCGCCCGAAGTTCATAGTCCTTGGCCCGCAGGTGCATATGAGGCTGGACCCATGCCAGTTTCGTCTTGGCCTGCAGCACCGACTCCGCTCTGACCTCGTGGTTCGTGGCCCCGGGCGGGATCACGAAGTTTGTCGTGTTAACGCCCATAGTAGTGAAGTACCTTTCCTTCGGCGGCTCTTTCGCGAAGATGATGCCGACGCGCGAACGGTCCTTTTCAGGCTTGCCTGTGGTTGCGTAGTGGATCTCGAAGACGATGTCCGACCCTGCGGCGACGAACTTGGCCGCTCCGCCGTTCGTAAATTCCATCGCGTTCACGCCGGGGTTGAATTTGGCGAGAATGTCCTGGACCGGTCTGGGTCCTTTGGTTTCAGGTTCCTCAGCCGCCGCCGCAAACTGGGCGCGGGTCGGCTTGTACAACTCGCCTTCCGGAGCGTCCTTCATCCACGGCGAATTCGGCGGACGGATCCACGCTTTCATATGGTGCACGACGCGGGGATTCCCCGGGCGAACCTCGGCCGCACCGATCCACGCATCTTTCGGGAAGTTCACCCGAACCAGCATGTTGGACTGATCCACGATGCCCGTGGCCGGAATGTCCAGCGCATGCGGGTATTCGACGATCATGTCTGGTTTTCCGATGCTCCAGCCCTCGGAAAACTGAACCGGTGGCGGCGCATCCCTCGCGTTGCCCTCCGGGGCTCCCGCGTCCACCCAGGCGGTCAGCGTCTCGATCTGCTTCGGCGTCAGAGAGCGGTCATTGGTGAAGTGACCAGCGTATTCCGGGTCAGCGAACCATGGCGGCATCTTCCGAGAGACCACGGCTTCCTTCATTGCTTTGGCCCAGGGTCTTGTTTCTGCGTATGTCATGAACGACATCGGGGCGATGTCGTTCGGTCGGTGGCAGCCCTGACACCGCTGTTGCAGTATCGGCACCACATCTCTGTGAAAGGTCACGGCGGCAGGTGCGATCACGGCGCCGGCCAGCAATCCGGCAGCGAGAATACGGAACATGCCTGAAAGCGTAAAGATAAGCGGGTCCGGAGTCAACCGGTAGGCGAATGACCGCGTGGCGAACCAAGACGGCGTGCGCCATCGGCCTTACCTACATGTTGGTCGAACGTCCCGAGGGGTTTGTGTCCAGCTTTACGGGCGATCTCGAAAACGAGGCAGTCGGTCAGGCCGAGCGAAGGACGCAAATGGAAACGGTCCAGAGCAGCCTTGATGATGTCGGGATCCTGAAACGTCAGGTCTTCATGGTCCAGGAGCATGGTCACGGTTTTGCCGACCTGTTTGGCCGTCAGGTCGTACACCGAAGCCAGGACCCAGACTGTTTCGGCAAGCACCAGCATGGAGACCCACGCTCCTGGTTCGACAAATGCTTCGGCAGCAGCGACCTGTCGGGCGTCATCCCGAACGACAAGTCGGACGAGAACGTTTGTATCAATCGCGCGCATGTTTTTCGCGCATCTGTGCAGCGATTCCGCGCTTGAGATCGTCGAGTGATCGGCGCCGCGGAGGACCGTCAGGGAACAACTCGCTGTGAATCTCATCAGACGAGTAACGGCCCACCTTCCGTACCGTGATCTTGCCGTCTTGCTGATCCCACTCAATGACAGAACCCGGGCCAACGCCAAGGCTCTTCCGAACACCAGCCGGCACGGAGACTTGCCCCTGAGCGGTGATTCTCGATTGCGCTAACGCCATACGCTCACATTACCACGGTAATGTGCGTATCACCGAGGCAGGTTCCCGACGAGTTCGTCCGGCACCCAAACCACTGTTCCGTGGCGATGGTCATCCGGAAAATGCAGCTCGCCTGTTACTTCTTTGAACTTCTTCCAATCCCGGGTCGTCAGCGCGCCAACGTGCTGCGGCGGGCTGTAGTGGTCGTAGTAGATCCACGAGGTGTCTCTGATCTTCGCCACGGTGGGGCCTTCGACCCAATCACGCGTGAACGGCTTCGTTACACCGATCCACGGACCCTGCGGACTCGTGGCGAAGGCAAGCCTCAACCTTTTCTGTAAGGGCGTTTTCCGCTCATCCTTAAACACCATGATCCAGCGCTCGCCATCCGGCACGATGGTCGAATCGATGGTGCTGAATCCCGGATCGAAGTAGAGAGTAGTCTTCGCAAACGTCTTCCAGTCCTTCGTTCGGGTGGAAAAGATGCGGTGGTTATAGCCGTTGTCGCCGTCTTTGTCCGTGGCCGCGAACCTCCCCGGCACGGTCGACGCCCAGAAGATCACCCACTCTGCAGCCTTGTCGTCCCAAACCGCCTCGGGTGCCCAAACATTCCTGGTCTGCGGGTCATCTTCCATCACCCGAATCTCCTGCTGTGGCTCCCAGTGAATCAGATCGGGAGAACTGGTATGGCCCATCCGAGGCGGCCCTCCTCGTCCGGCGGTCCAGCCCCATGTCCAAAGCATGTGCCAGACGCCATCGGGTCCGCGACCGAGCCACGGGTCGCGCATCAGCATTCCGGGATACTCGGGCTTCACCCACGGCTGGTTGTGGTTGAGCGGAATCCAAACGCGGCCCTCATCGCTTATGGCCGCAAAGACCCCGCTGTCGCCGTTACCCCGAAATGAGGTAAACAGGCAGGCGGCCGAGGATGGGAAGGCACCGGCCAGTGCCAGGATTAC
>JAOAPO010000073.1 GCA_025462945.1 Bryobacterales bacterium | reverse complement strand
TGCGACTCGGTTTTCACTCGGAAGAAGGAGCTCCGCGGGAGGCTGGAAACGGTGTAGTCTTCACCGCCCAGATCGGTGGCCCAGCGAATGCCGCCGGCATCGAACACGAAGCTCCCCAGATCGAGATGGCCGTGAGACGCCTGGTTATCGCCGCCTTTCACCGCCAGGAATAAGGCGTTCGGATCGTCCCAGGACGAACGGAAAGTCGCGACCGCAGCCGTCGAAAAGATCGCATCGAGGCTGGTGTTCGCGGGCGGGCCCGGTTTCGGTTCTCGGTCGAACCACGTGAGGTGCAGAGGGTCGGCGCGAGAGATTTTGTCGAGCACGCGAGCCTCGCTCCAGGCCAGCAACGGCGCATTAAAGCGCTTTGCGAGGAAGAACATCTCGGGCGATGGGGATGGCTCTTCCGGGGCATCGGAGAAGTTGAAAACGCGGTTCGCCGGGCCGAGCGTGAAGGCGCGGAAACGGCCCGATTTCTCGATGCCGCGCATGCCGGGAGGGATCAGGTCGCCGCCGAGGGCGGTGTCGAGGGCGGAAAGCAGCAGGCAGGCGTACCGGGTTGTGTAAGCGCCGAAATACGGGCCCTCAGGCCAGCTGCCATCGGCACCGAACGTATTCAGGCCGTAGGGCGCTGATTCGTACATGGCGCGCAGCAGTTCGACGGCTTTATCTCGCGAGTCGTCGGCAATGGCGAGTGCTCCGAGGGTGGCTGCGCTGTTGGCTGCAACGTTCCAGTTATAGCGAACACGTGTCCAGCCGGTCTTCTTTCTGTGGTACTGCAGGGCAGGGTCGAGACCCTTAGTAATCAGCGCATCGCGCATCCAGCCGCGTTCATCATTGCTGAGCGCGTTGTAGAGCCAGTCGTACCCCAGCGCGACGGCATGGGTGATCTCGGCGGTATCCACGAAGCGAGTGGGATTCCAGTCGCGGAAGTTCGAGACCGCGTTGAGCTCCATCACGGCACGCCGGAGCCAGGCGTCCCGGCCAGTCAGGCGGAAAAGAAGGGAGAGATTGGTGATGCGATCAATGGCCCGGCGGCTTTGCGTTTGCAGTCGCCCGGCGTTCAGCCTGTATTCGACCGGTGGCACGGAGAGAAGGCGCTCGCACTCTTTCTCGAGATCGGCATGAAGCCGGCGGGCCAGAGGACTCTCGCGGACTGTAAGGCGCAGGCGATCAAGGTCGTGGTCGAGCAGAAGGAGTCTGGGGTGGCCGGCTCGGAGCTTGCGGAGCGGGTCTTCGAGGGCCGTCGGTCCGGGCACCGCAGCCGCGGGCGTATCCGCAGGCGTCGGCAACGGGCGGGACTCCGGCACCTGCGCCAGAAGGGCGGAAGCCGCTGCCTGTCCGAGTATTTGACGACGTGTAAAGCCGATCACCAGAGATAGTGTGGCACATTCCGGTCGAGATCCACGTGTTTGACGTGTGCGAGAATACCGAGCTGATTGAGCGGTTTAGGGGTTGCAGGTGACGCTCCCGCGACCTCCGGCTACCGCAGGAACGGAACCTGGATACGAACCCCGGCAGCAGTACTAACGGGCGTGGTTGCGAGTACTATTTAATCCCTTGCGGGGATGTTACCCTTAGGACATCTCTCGCCAGGCCAATCCCTTCCAGTGGAAGACCATCGCAACGGTGGCAGCGTTGCTGTTGGCCTGCTACGCGCCCGTCGTAAGAGCCCTGGTGGCTCAGTGGTATAACGATCCGGATATGGGGCACGGCTTCTTTGTGCCTGCAATTGCGGCTTACATTGCGTGGCAGTTGAAAGATCGTGTGGCGGGCGTCGCTCCGGAACCCAACATATGGGGCCTGTTGCTCGTCATTTGGGGTGGACTCCAGCTCTACATCGCGACCCTTGGGGCGGAGTTGTTCCTCGCCAGGACGGCCATCGTTTTCTCGATTATCGGGGCGGTTTTGTTGATTGGCGGTACCCGGTACGCCAGAATCTTCGCTTTTCCTCTCTTCCTTCTCTTCTTCATGGTGCCGATACCGGCCGTCATTTACAGCCAGCTCACCTTTCCGTTGCAGATGATTGCCAGCCAGGTGGCTGAAGTCGCTATCGGCTTAAGCGGGATCCCCGTGATTCGTGAAGGCAACATCCTGGAGCTGGCGGAACAAAAATTGAACGTAGTGGAAGCCTGCAGCGGTATTCGGTCCCTGCTGACGCTTACTTTCCTGTCATTGGTGTACGGCTACTTCGCTGAGAAGAAGAGCTGGATTCGCGCCGCGCTGTTCTTCTCGACAATTCCGATTGCAATTGCCGCCAACGCAGGACGCGTAACAATGACCGGCATTCTCGCGAACTTCAAGCCCGAACTCGCGGAAGGGCTTTTCCACGAAGCGCAGGGTTGGGTCATCTTTATGATCGCCTTCGCCATGCTGGCCGTTGTGCACCAGATCTTCGTTCGGATAGATCGGCTCGCGAACGGACGATCCACTATCCTGGTTGAACCTGCGTAATGTGCCATGCTGCGTAAACATCCCCTTAGCATTTTGACTCTCGTGCTCGTCTTGCAGGCCGTGTTCTTTTATACGGCTTCGAGCGGTGACGCCACTCCACTGTCCACTCCGTTGGCAGCCTTCCCCAAGACGCTCGGCGAGTTTCAACTGGAGCGCGAAGGCGTTGTAGAGCCGGAGGTGCTGGAAATCCTGAAGGCAGACGACACCCTGACGCGCTCTTATCTGCGGCCGGGCGGGGTAGTCGGCCCAAATCTGTTCATCGCGTACTTCAACACGCAGCGAACAGGGCAATCTCCGCACTCTCCCAAAAACTGCCTGCCCGGCGCAGGTTTTCAGCCGGTGGAGAGCGGTCGAATCGACATCGCGGTTGGTGACGAGACGATCAATATCAATCGGTTCCTAGTCTCACGGGGTGAAACCGAGAGCCTGGTTCTGTACTGGTATCAGTCGCACGGGCGGGTGATCGCGGGTGAATTCGCGGCGAAGTTCTATCTGGTGGCTGATTCGATCCGCAAACATCGCAGCGACACCGCTCTGGTACGCGTGGTGGTGCCTGTGTTGCGGACTGCCGACAATAATGGCCGCGCGGAAGCCGAAAAGACGGCACTCGCTTTCGTGAAGGCTTCTTACCCGGCCGTTAAGGGTTATCTGCCCCGTTGAGTTACTGCACCGCCGTCCGGTCAGCCACAATAGACCCCTGTCATGTCGTTTATCACGACACGGAGTATGGATTTCCGCTGACGGGCGATGATGAGCTTTTCGAGCGTCTGATTCTGGAGATCAACCAGGCGGGGCTTTCCTGGACGACGATTCTGAAGAAGCGCGAGGGGTTTCGCGACGCCTACGCGAACTTCAACATCGCAGCCATTGCCGCTTTTGACGAGGATGACCGGGCCCGGCTGTTGGCAGACGCGCGGATCATCCGAAACCGCCTGAAAGTGAATGCGGCCATCATGAACGCACGGGTTGCGCTTGAGTTGATTCGGGAGCACGGGTCGCTGGCGGCCTGGCTGGAACTGCACCGCGGCGCGGAACTGCCGGTCTGGACGAAACTGTTCCGAAAGACCTTTCTGTTTACTGGCGGCGAGATTGTCCGCGAATTCCTGGTGAGCACGGGCTATTTGCCAGGTGCGCACGACCCGGACTGTCCGATTTCGGTGCTGCTGCCGAAAACCTGACTCGCTATACTCAGGGTGTTCCGAACCGGAACGCTGTTCGCTGCGTATCTGCTACAAGGAACCCGACACCACATGAGTCAAAACATTCTTCCGCAAATCACGTCCCTGCTGGCCGCGAAGGGGTACGCCGTTGTTGAGAACGGAGGCGGTTCGCTCCACATTCAGGAGACGGACAGCGCGCTTTCGATCCAGGCTGTTCTGGAAGGCGAAATTCTCTTCTTCTCGATGACCTGCGCTATGGTGCCGGCCGCGAAGCTGAGCATGCCGCTGCTGCGCAAGCTGCTGGACGCGAACAACGGGATCTCTACGTCGCACTTCCAGATCTTCGAGTTCGAGGGGAAGACGACGCTGACGCTGAATAATTTCTGCAAGCTGCAGTCGATGGGAGACGACGATGAGGACGACATTCTCTCATGCCTCAGCTTCCTGCTGGCGGATGTTGTGACTGCCCGCGACCTTCTGGCCGCCGATCTTGCCTAACCGTTTCACTACAAGGACATAACTCAATGGGATTCTTCTCCGACATTTTCAATCGCACTGGCCGGGTTGCTCGCGGTCAGGCTAATTCCGCGGTGAGCGCCCTTGAAGACGCCACCTTTGAGACGACCGTCCAGCAGACGATCGCCGACATGAAAACCGAGCTGAACAACGTTGTGCGCTCGTCCGCGTCGGCCATGAGCAACTACAACCAGCTCGATGCGGAGTACCAGAAGTACCTCCGCCAGGGGCAGGAGTGGAAGGCGCGCGCGGGGCAGGCTCTGGACGCGGGTAACGAGGAGCTTGCAAAAAAGGCTCTCGCCAAGAAAGCTGAGTGCGACAAGCAGGTTGCGTCACTGCAGACGGCAATCGATTCGGCGAAGGCGGCCAGCGAAACGCTGAAGTCGCAGGTTGGCGAGCTGAAGCGCAAGATCGAAGACGGCGAACGCACGGCCAACACCCTTGTGGCGCGCAAGAACGCCGCGATGGCTCAGCGCAAAGTGTCCGAAGCTCTGGCCGGCGTGGGCAAGGCCGACAACGCCTTCGCCACCCTGGCGACCTTCGAAAAGACGGTTGCCAAGGAAGAAGCGACCGCCAAAGCGTTCGGCGAACTGGCCAGCGCCGGGAAGGACGACGGTCTGGAAGCCGAGTTCGCGCAGTTGCAGGGTGCCAGTGTCGACTCCGAACTGGAAGCGCTCAAGCGCGAGCGGCGGCTGGGTTCGGTGCAGGTCCAGAAAGAACTTCCGCCCGCACCCGGGCATTGAGGCGACCCAAATGTTCTGGGATAAGAAGCCTGAAAAGCCGGCAGAAGATCTGGCAAGTCTGACCGTGCGCGATGCGCGCGTGAAGGATACGCTGTCCGTGCCGGGTGTTGCTGACGATTTCACAGACGTCGACTTCACGGTGGATCGGCGCGACGTCTTCGAGGCTGGCAGCCGGCAGTGGTTTGAAGTCTCTGGTACGTGGCGAGGGCGCCGCGTCTTCCTTGCAGTTCACGACGGCGACAACGTGGAAGTGTTCGGAAATTTCGACGGGCGTCAGCTGACACTCGACGACTTCGGTCTGACCGAGGACGACCTGGCCGATCTCGATTCCAGACAGAACCCGAACGACTTCCTCGACTTTGAGGGCAAGTTCTGGCTGTACCGTTTCAGCCGTGAAACGGGGCGGTTCACGGAAGGCCATGAGACTGGTCAGGGTTTTTACGCGTGGCAGTTCCAGGAGCAGGATGGCAAGCGGTTCCTGAACTTCCGAAAATTCGAAGGGGAACCCTTCACAGCAGCGATTTGGACCCGTCTGGAAGCGGCGGATATCACGGTCTTCCGGGGAGCTTAACGATGCGTCGTAATTTCCCGATTCTGCTGGCGATGCTCACGCTCGCTGGCTGCTCCACCTTTCCGAGTTCGGTTCGGAACGACATAGCGCGAGAAAACGAGAAACTGGAGCAGGCCCGCAAAGATATACAGCGGGTCGAGACTTCGGTGAAAGATGATTTTGCCAGGGTCCCAGATCTTTTCAACGGGACGGCGGTGGTGGCGGAATGGCCCGCCCGACTGGGTGTTGCGAAGCAGAACCTGGACAGGGCGGAGGCAACTCGCCGCAACATTGAACAGCTCACGAAGTCCAAAGGGCGGCAGGCATTGCCTGAGGTTCATCTGCTTTTGACGGACCAGCAGCGGCTGCGTCAGTCTGCCGTGAAAGAATCCGCGGCGGTACAGGGCGAAGCGAACCGATGGCTGGATTTCCAGCGCAACCTGCCGTTTCATCTCTCGAAGATGAACGAGGCGCACCAGAAACTGGGAACGGCTGATATTAAGCCCGTCGCCCAACTGGTGGAGAAGGCCGAGCGCGACTGGCCGACCAAGAAGAATGATCTCGACAGCCGGATAAATGCTCTGCGCTCGGCACCGGAACGCGCTGAAACGCAGTGGCAATCAAGCGCGGCAGCGCGTGAGGCCGCTGCGGCCGGTAAGGCGTCAGGGCCGCAGATCGCGTCGTTGATTGCAGCCGATAACGCGCTGTCCGATGCTGTTGCAGGTAACGCTGCGAGGACCGACGAGATCAAGGCTCTCACCGGGCAACTCTACGATTCGTGGGACAAGATACTCGAAGATCTCGATGAAGTTGACCGCGGTCCGGACAAGGTCTATCGCGAAAAGCTCAAGACGGTCAGAACTCATTTCATTGACGTGCCGCTGAAGAAGACTGAAGTTTCCAGTGATTCGAAGTGGGTGGAAGTGCCGGCGTCTGCCTACCGGGCGGTGGAAAAAGATCTCGGGATGGCCATCGCTCACAAGGAAGCGGGCCTCTACGATTCCGAAGCGACAACCGTGCCTCAGCCTGCCGGGTTCGCCTATATGGCTCCCCCGGGGCAGTCGAACAGCTACGGTTACTGGAGCGCGGGTCCTTTGGGTTCAAGCGTCTGGACGTGGCTGCCACAGTACCTCATCATGCGGGAGTTGTTGTGGGGAAGAAATTACCAACCCATCTACGTGAATGAGTACAACGGGTACCGCACCGCCCTGCGATCTGGGAAGAGCTGGTACGGTACGGAAACTCCGCAGGCGACGCCAAAATACGGCACGCACGGAACGTTCACACAGAAGAATTACGCAAGCAGCCGTTACGTGCAATCGGGCGGTTTCCGGAATTCAACCTTCTCGCGACCCGGCAGCGGT
>JAOAPO010000067.1 GCA_025462945.1 Bryobacterales bacterium | reverse complement strand
TTGCCACCATCGGTGACGGGGACGGTCCCTACCGCCCCCGCAATAACACTTTCCAGTACCTCGATCAGCTCTCGTTCAACAAGGGCCGCCACTTCATCAAAGTGGGCGGCGAAATCCGCCGCGTACGTAACGCGATCACCCGCGCGAATACGCTGCGCGGCTCGTTCGACTTCGGTAATGCCAACTGGACCGGAGAACAGGGCTTCGGCAACACGGGCAACACGTTCGCGAATTTCCTGCTCGGACTACCTCGCCAAAAAGGCCGACGCGTGAGTGGCTTTTTCCAGGATCTCCGCTCCACCGAGTACGCCGGCTTCATCCAGGACGACTGGAAGGTCAGCTCAAAACTGACCATCAACATGGGCCTGCGCTATATGCTCTACGCCCCGCCCTACGAAGTGAAAGACCGCATCTCCACCCTCACGTACCCCGACCGCCGCCCCTCGAACTTCAGCGAAGGGGCGCTGTTCTTTCTGCAGCCCGGCAATCAGAAGTACGCGCCCAATTGGGGTCGCGCCGGCATTGAACTTCCGCGGTCCCTGTTCCGCGCCGATAGGAAGAACCTCGGGCCGCGCTTCGGCTTCGCGTACAGGCCGATCGACAAGACCGTCATCCGTGGCGGCTACGGCATTTTCTACGACACCGTTCCGCTTTACATCACGCAGGACACGCTGGAGAACCTGCCCAACCTCAAGGAAGACCAGCAAAGCCTCAGCCTCTTCCAGGATGGGCTCCCGACCGCTGAAACGTTCATCGGCTACCTGATCGCGAACCCCGGTCCGGGGCAGTTCAACCCTGGTCCAAACGACGTCTCGCCCGATTTCAAGAACGCCTACACACAGCACTGGAACTTCGGCATACAGCGGGAACTCCCGGGTAACATCCTGCTTGAAGTCTCTTACGTGGGCAGCAAGGGCACACGGCTCAATCGACGCGAGAACACCAACTCAGCGGAGCCCAATGGCCCGTCCGCAGTGGTGCCTCTTAGCGCAATTCCGGCCCAGCCACTCAATCCCGTCACTGGTGCGCCCTTCTCGTCCGACCCCTTCGAAAATGCAGGCCTGCGTTCGCGTTTCCGGCGCCTGGTTCCCTACGCCATCAACGTCTGGGAGAACAACGCGCTGTACCTTCTCGACAACGTCTTCCAGACCACGTCCAGCGCCTTCTCGAACTACAATTCAGCGCAGATGCGGTTTGAGAAGCGCCAGTCGAAAGGCCTCACCTACCTTGTGTCCTACACGTTCTCCAAGGCCATATCCGACGCCACGGGCTTCAATGCCGGCGGACCCTACGACACCGGCAACCGGATTCAGGACATGTTCAACAAAAAGGCTGACAAGGGCCTCGCCAGCATCGACCATCGCCATCGCCTCAGCGCGTCCGTCATCTACGACCTGCCCTTCGGCAAAGGCAAGCCCTTCCTCGCCAACGCTCCTGCGCTGCTCAACAAGGTGGTGGGCGGTTGGTCTCTGAACAGCATCTACACCTACCAGACCGGTCTGCCGATGACGGTTAAGTTCAACGGTGACGTCTTCGGTTCCGGTACCGACAACGCGCGCCCTGACCTCATCTGCAACCCCAATCTGCCTTCAGACCAGCGGACGGTGGACAGATTCTTCTCAACCAGTTGCTTCGCCGTCCAGAGTCCGATCCGTTACGGCACCGCGGGTCGGTCCACCGTTACCGGTCCGCTGATTCACAACGTGGATATCGGGATACTTAAGAACACCATGCTGGGCGAAAAGATCACGACGCAATTTCGCGCCGAGTTCTTCAACTTCCCGAACCATCCGCAATGGAACCCGCCCAACCGCTTCATCGATCAGGCCGCATTCGGCCAGGTCAATTCCGCCCGCGACCCGAGGATCATCCAGTTGGGACTGAAGATTAATTTCTAACGGGGACAGTGCTGGCTGCCTCGGGAAGTGTGGTTCGAATCGCCGCACGGATCTTCTCCGGGTAGCCAGCCAGTACGGCCTGTTTGCACGCCAGCCAGGACTCGGCGTGATCACGGTCCTGTTCGGCGGCTGCCAGCGCGGATCTGACTGCAGCAGCTGATGGCCCTCCTGCGATGGAACGGATGGCGACGAAATGTGCGGGGTCAAGCGCGAGCAGGAGTTCGGCGCGATCGGTCCGCAGCTCACGGCCGAGGGCATCCGGCGCAGCAGCGGAGACCGCGTCGACAACGGCCTCGGGTGAGTAGTTGCCGTTCAGCGATTTGACAGCGGCTGATACGATCCCGTGTGCGTCATGAAAGCTGATCGCTTCGCGGCGAACCAGGGTGTCGGCCAGTTCGGTCACCGTAAGGAAGTCCGCGTGTGCACGCTCGGCCATGCGTTCTGTCTGCACTTCGCAGCCGCCGCTCATCAGGCCATGAAACAGTCGCAGCCCGCGAGCAGCGTCCCGAGTCGCGCCGAAGACAAGGGGCATCAGCCCGTCTTCGGCATCATTGATGTCGCCGAAAGGCGTGTTGTGCAGGGCGGTGAAGATCCCTGCAGCCTGCGCGTGCGACTTGCTTGCGATGATCCTCACGTGCTCGAAAGCCACCGGATTGCGCTTCTGCGGCATGATGCTGCTGATCTGAACCCAGGCATCGGTGAGCCGGAAGAAACCAAATTCGGCCGTACACCAGAGCAGGCAATCCTGCGCCACACGGCCGAGGTTGATCATGGCCACTGAGATGGCACCGGCTGTTTCGGTCAGATAGTCGGTCGCGGCAATTGCTCCGTAGGAGTTGACCTGCAGTTCCTCGAAACCCAGCAGGCCGGCGGTGTACTCCCTGTCGATTGGAAACCCGGTGGTGGAAATGGCGCAGGCGCCCAGCGGTGAGCAGTTCACGGTGCGCCAGGCGGCGGTGAGACGACGAAAATCCCGCCCCATGATCTCGATCACGGCAAGCAGATAATGCGCGAAGGTGATGGGCTGTGCGGGCTGGGTGTGCGTATAAGCCGGCATCAGCGTTTCCACATGGTCATGCGCAAGCTTCAGCAGCGCCGTGCGCACGTCCGTCAGTTGCCTCGCAATCGTGAGAATCTCGCGCCGCAGACACATTCGGAAAAGCGTGATC
>JAOAPO010000046.1 GCA_025462945.1 Bryobacterales bacterium | reverse complement strand
ATGGCGTCCCATCGCCGGTGACTCCATGGTGGTTCGCGCAGGCTTCGGCACTACCTACAACACGTCCGTATACCAGAACATCGCCGTTCAAATGGCGCAGCAGTCGCCTTTGTCGAAGAGCCTCAGTGTCCAGAACAGCGGCAACCTCACGCTCGCCAACGGCTTCCTGCAGTCACCCAACACCACCTCCAACACCTTCGCCATCGACCCGAACTTCCGCATCGGCTACACCCACACCTGGTCTCTCTCGGTCCAGCGCGATCTGCCCGCGTCCCTCATCCTGACCGGCACCTACCTCGGCATCAAGGGAACTCGCGCGCCGCAATCGTTCCTGCCGAACACCTGGCCGAGCGGCGCCGTGAACCCCTGTCCTTCTTGCCCCACCGGCTTCACTTATCTCTCGTCCAACGGCAACTCCACCCGCGAAGCCGCGCAGTTCCAGTTGCGACGTCGTCTCCATCACGGCTTCACCGCCACCGCCAACTACACCTGGTCCAAGGCCATCGATAACGGTGCGCTCGGTGGCCGCGGCAGCGGTGGACAGCTCATCGCGCAGGACTGGCAGAATCTTCGCGGCGAACGCGGTCTCTCACCCTTCGACCAGCGGCACGTCGTCACGCTCCAGACCCAATACAGTACAGGTGTTGGCGTCAAAGGTGGCACGCTTCTCGACGGCTGGCGCGGCACCATCGTCAAGGACTGGACCATTTCCTCAGGGCTGACCGCCGGTACCGGCACGCCGCTTTCACCCATTCTCTTCCAGCCCGTTCGCGGGACCGGCGTCACCGGAACCATCCGTCCCAACTACACCGGCCTCTCGATCTACGATGCGCCCGATGGCCTCTACCTGAACCCGGCCGCCTTCAGTGCTCCCGCTCCCGGCACCTGGGGTAACGCGGGACGCAATACCATCACCGGCCCGAGCCAGTTCACGCTCAACGCCGCCATGGCGCGCACCTTCCGGCTCCGCGATCGTTACAGCATGGACGTTCGACTTGAATCGCAAAACCCGCTCAATAACGTGCGGTTCCCCAGCTGGAACACAACATATCTGGGCAAACAGTTCGGCCTGCCCGGCAGCGCGAATCCAATGCGAACAGTGCAGCTTTCCATGCGGGTGAGGTTCTAAAAATGAAGCGACTTACAGCAACTCTGCTCCTCTGCAGCATGCCCGGCTTTCAGGCCCAGCAAGTTCTTGCCCAGCAGCCTGCCAAACCCGCGACCGCCGCGCAGGACGACGGCGTCGTCAAATTCAGCAGCAACACCCAGCTCGTCATTGAAACCGTCTTCGTGAAGGATAAGAGCGGTAAGGCCATTGAAGGCCTCACCCCGAAGGACTTCACCCTTACCGAAAACAACGTTCCTCAAACCATTCAGTTTGCGGAATTCCAGAAATTCGATGACACGCTGAAAGGCCCGCCACTGACTCCGATGGCGGACATCGCGAAAGCCGTCGAGCCCACAACTCCCGCCGCGTCCGTCACTGCGGGCCAGATCAAGCCCGAAGCTCCCGGCGATCTGCGGCACCGTGACCACCGCCTGCTCGCGCTCTACTTCGACATGGCCGCGATGCAGGTTCCCGACCAGATTCGCGCGCTCGCCTCGGCCCGCAAGTTCATCCGTACCCAGATGACCAGCGCCGACGAGGCATCCATCCTCCAGTACACCGGTGCCGCCGTGAAGGTTCTCAACGATTTCACCAGCGACCGCGATGCCCTTTTAGCGTCCATCGAAAAGCTCATTGTCGGCGAAGGCCAGGGCTTCGACGAAGCCGATACCGCCACCGACACCGGCACTGCGTTCGGCCAGAACGACGCGGAGTTCAATCTTTTCAACACGGACCGCCAGCTCGCCGCCCTGCAGACCGCCGTCAAGATGCTCGGCACCCTCAGCGAGAAGAAGTCGCTTGTCTACTTCTCCAGCGGCCTCCGCCTCAGTGGTTCCAACAACCAGGCACAGATGCAGGCCACCGTGAACGCGGCCATTCGTGCCAACGTCTCCTTCTTCCCGGTCGATGCGCGCGGCCTCGTTGCCTCCGCTCCTCTCGGCGACGCAACAGTTGGCTCGCCCGGTGGACAGGGGATGTACTCCGGCGCCTCTGCCCTCGCGGTCGCCGGCAACTTCGCCCGCTCGCAGGACACGATGTACTCTCTCGCCGCCGACACCGGTGGCAAGGCCCTGCTCGACAGCAACGACCTCGCAGCCGGCATCGTCAACGCGCAGCAGGCCATCTCCAGCTACTACATCATTGGCTACTACACGAACCAGACGAACCTCGATGGCAAGTTCCGCCGCGTCAAGATCACCGTCAACGTGCCCGACGCCAAACTCGACTATCGCCAGGGCTTCTACGCCGGCAAGACCTTCAGCAAATTTACTTCGGCCGATAAGGAACGCCAGCTCGAAGACGCACTGATGCTCGGCGATCCCATCACCGAACTCACCATCGCCCTTGAAGTCCACTACTTCCAGCTCAACCGCGCCGAGTACTTCGTGCCCGTCACCGTCAAAGTTCCCGGCAGCGAACTCGCTCTGGTGAAGAAGTCCGGAGGCGAACGAACCCTGATCGACTTCATCGGCGAAGTGAAAGACGAGTTCGGCACCACCGTCAGCAACGTGCGCGACAAAGTCGATATCAAGCTCTCCGGCGAGACCGCGGCCGAACTCGTTAAGCGCCCCATCCAGTACGACACCGGCTTTACCCTGCTGCCCGGCAACTACACCATCAAGATCCTCGCCCGCGACGACGAAACGGGCCGCATCGGGACCTACGCCACCAAGTTCCTCGTCCCCAATCTCAACAAGGAAGAGAAGCGGATACCGATTAGTTCCGTTGTCCTGAGCAGCCAGCTCGTGAACATCACGGATGCGCTCTTCACCGCGGGCAAAGACAACAAAGCGCCCATCGCGAACCCTCTGATCCAGAACGGCCAAAAGCTGCTGCCCAACGTGACGCACGTGTTCTCCAGGAACAAAGACATGTACGTCTACCTGCAGGCATACGAACCGAACGCCACTACCTTCCAGCCCCTCGTCGCCTTTGTGACCTTCTATCGGGGCCAGACGAAGGCCTTTGAAACCCAGCCCATGCAGGTGACCGAGGGCATGTCGAACCGCCTGAAGACCGTGCCTCTGAAGTTCAGTCTGTCGCTCAATAAGCTGCCGCCCGGGAGATATGATTGTCAGGTAACGGTCCTCGACCCTTCGGGACAGAAGGCGGCTTTCTGGCAGGCGCCCATCGTACTAACGCAGTAGTCCTGGCCGCGGCTCTCGCCGGCGCCCTGTGCGCGCAGGACATCACCATGGGCCGCGTCTCCTTCGAAGTGGCCTCCATCAAGCCGACCGCCGACGCCGGCAACCACCGGCCCGTGCGCTTCGCCGTGTCGCCGGCGGGTCAGCTGACCGTCGCCAACATGCCGCTCCGCTGGCTGATCGCCAACGCCTGGGGCGTGCCGTTCCAGTCGAAGCGCCTCACCGGCGGACCTGGCTGGGTCAATGCTGAGCCTTACGATATTCAGGCCGTCGCGCCGGCCATGTTCGCCCCCGGAATCTCGGCGAAAGAACGTGAAGCCCGCACCCGCGTCATGCTGCGGGCGCTGCTCGCCCAGCGCTTCGGCCTCGTCGTCCGCGAGGAAGCGAAGGAACTGCCGGTCTATGGGCTCGTCCAGACGAAGGGCGGCCACAAGCTCCGCCCCGCCGTTATTGAGGAGAACGATTGCCCGGTGAACCCGCCCGATGACGGTCTCTACTGCCACCACCTGGATGGCGGTATGCGAGACGGCTTACGCGGCCAGGCCGTCGACATGAATGACGTCGCGCAGCAGGCCGAAGATTGGCTCGATCGTCCGGTGCTTGACCAGACCGGCATCGCTGGCCTGTACAACGTCCGAACCGAAGGCTGGGGTGCCCCGGAGGATACCGAAAAGCCCAGCGTCTTCCGCGTTTTCGAAGACACGCTGGGCCTGAAGCTCGAACCGACGAAGGCCACCGTCAAGATTTACGTCATTGAAAAAGTGGACCGGCCCTCGCCCAACTAGGCCGCGAAATCGACCGCCAAAATCGGTTAAGCTCGTAGAATGAAAAACGCCCTTCGAACCCTCCTCCCTCTGCTCGCAGCCGTCATCGCGCTGGCCCAGGCGCCCCCCGTACCCTCGGTGGTCAGGGTTGGAGGCAATGTCCAGGCCGCCAACCTGGTGAAGAAGGTTGCGCCGGAGTACCCGGCCGCGATGAAGGCGCAGAAGCTTGAAGCCACGGTCGCGCTGAGCGTTCTGATCGATGCGAAGGGCGTGCCGGTCTCCATGAGCGTGGTAGATCCGTCAGTGCCCCGTGAGTTCGTGGATTCAGCGATCGAAGCCGTCAAGCAGTGGCGTTACAAGCCCACCCTGCTAAACGGTCAGCCTGTCGAGGTCATGACAACCGTCCAGGTCAACTTCACCCTGGCTCAGTAGCAGAGCTACATCTTGTAACGGCCAAGGTCTTCATCGCCGAGGCTTTCGAGGTACTTGCGGAGCTCGGCATTGGTGTTCAGCTTGTCTGACATAGCCGAAGCTGTCTTCGCCGACTTGAGCACCGAATCGTCAACGAAGATGGGGCAATCGAGCCGCAGTGCCAGCGCCAGGGCGTCGCTGGGTCGCGAATCGACAGACATCAGTTCACCTTCGCGCTCCACCCAGATCACCGCGAAGAACGTGTCGTCTTTCAGTTCGTTCACGACGACTTTTCGAATACCGGCGCCGAAGCCGATCAGCAGATTGCGGATCAGGTCGTGCGTCATCGGGCGCGGAGTAGCGACCTTTTCGATTTCCAGCGCTATCGCGTTCGCTTCGTAAACGCCAACCCAGATCGGCAGGACATTGCTGCCCCCGTCTTTGAGGATGACGATCGGCATGCTTGTGACGGGATCCATCATCAACCCGCGGATCTTCATCTCGATTTCCATGCTTTTATTACAGCACAGCGCGGAATCCTTGACTGCACCAGCCGGGCTTTAAAGTACGGCTTCGCCAACCAGAGAGTTCGGACCCGCCCGCGTGACTCGTACGGGCACGTAGCTGCCCAGCAGGTCTTCGCCATCGCGGCCGGAGAAGTTGAGGGTTCTGTACTGCGACGTGCGGCCCATCCACTGGCCCAGCGACTGGTGCCGGCCTTCCACGTGAACTTCGTAAACCTCACCCACGAGGTTGGCGTTGTTTCGGATCTGGATCGCGCGCTGCCGCTCGTTCACGATCATGATCCGGCGGGTCTTTTCTTCCTCGGGGATGTGGTCGGCAAGCGCCAGCGCAGACGTGTTCGGCCGCTGCGAGTATTTGAACGCGAAGATCGCGTCGAACTGAACTTCATCCAGCAGGTCGAGCGTGTCCTGGAAATCCCGCTCGGTCTCGCCAGGGAAGCCGACGATGATGTCGCTGGTGATGGCGATCGAGCGCTTTGCGTTCTTCATCCAGTCGATGCGCTGCATGTACTCGGCGCGCGTATAGAGGCGCTGCATACCCGCCAGCACGCTGCTGGAGCCAGACTGGACCGGCAGGTGAACGTGGTCGCAGAGATTCGGATTGCTGTCGATTGCGTCTATGATCGGCTTCACGAAATCGCGCGGATGCGAGGTCGTAAACCGTACCCGACGAATGCCCGGGATGCTGCCCACTTTGTCGAGCATGGTGGCGAAATCCCAGCCTGCTGACGAGGGGTCGCGGTAGCTGTTGACGTTCTGCCCGAGAAGCTGGATCTCGGTGTAGCCGAGGCCAGCCACACGCCGCGCTTCTTCCATCACGCTCTCGCTGGTGCGGCTGCGTTCGGGCCCGCGGGTGAACGGCACCACGCAGTACGAGCAGTTCTTGTCGCAGCCTTCAATGATCGTGATGTACGCGTGATACGGGTTGTCGCGCCGGGTGAACGGCGTGTCGAAGGCTTCCGGGTTATCGAAGCTCAAACCGGTGACGCGCCTGTTGCCGGCTTCGATCTGGATCAGCATCTCCGGCAGCTTCGTGTAACTGGCCGAACCGGCGACCAGGCTGACGTGCGGCGCGCGCTCGAAGATCTTCTCGCCTTCCTGCTGCGCTACGCAGCCCAGGACGGCGAACACCTTGTTCTTGCCGGTGCGCTTCAGGCTCTGCAGGCGATGGAAGACCTTCTGCTCGGCCTTGTCGCGGATGCTGCAGGTGTTGTAGAAAACGTAGTTCGCCTCTTCCGGCGTCTCCACCTGTGTGTACCCGGTGTTGATCAGAGTGCCAATGACCTTTTCAGAGTCATGGGCATTCATCTGGCACCCAAAGGTTTCGATATAGAACGTTTTTTCCACGGAACCCTTATTGTAGCGGCTTCTCGGCGGCTTCAACCGCTTTAGAAAGGCGGTCGAGGATCTCGGGCAGCCACGCTTCATGTTCCGGCTTCATGAGGACGGACCGCAGGCAGAGGACGGTCGGCTGGTCGGGGGTGAGTTCGGGCAGGAGCTCGGCCGGCACGCGGATCAGAGCCAGGTGGAGGTCGTTCTTCGCGGCCTCGTCGAAGACTCTCTGGGCCAGACTGGACGCCTCGCTGGCGCTTTCGGCCCGCACGGCCCAGACGACGATGTCCAGTTCCGGCTGCACGGTAAGGATGAACTTACGGTTCGCCCTGACGTGCTCGGCCATCGCGAGAGCCGCCCGGCGGCAGGTTGAAAGCGAATCCGCGAACTCTCCGCCCCGAACCAGCGGCAGCAGGCGCTGCGTCGCCCAGAGCGCCACGGCGGAAGCGCCTGGCCGGGAGCATTCCAGCGAGATTTCGCCCAGGTGGAGCTCCGCCGAGGAGAAGTACGTGAACGGTGAATCGTGCCGGTAGTGCGTGCCCAGCGACGGGTCGCGGAACAGGATGCAGCCGCAGCCATAAGGCTGCAGACCGTGCTTGTGTGGGTCCACGACGATCGAATCCACCTGCGGCAGAGCATCGTATGCCGCGCGGGCGGGGGCGTTCAGGTTGTCGGCAAGCGTAAAGTAGCCGCCATAAGCGCAGTCGGCGTGCACCCGGAAGCCGTACTGATCGCGCAGCCGGAGAATCTCGGGCAGCGGATCGACAGCCCCGAAGCCCGTGGTGCCCAAGGTCGCGACGACGCAGCCGACGTCCCCCCGCTGCAGGCGGCTTTCGAGCGCCGTCACGTCCATGCGGCCGGACGAATCGGCGGCAACCTTGTCGAACGGGAGTTTCAGCACGGCGCTGATGCGCTCATGCGTGTAGTGGGACTGCGACGACGCCAGGATCGCTTTCCCCGGGTAAAGCTGCCCCGCCATCCAAAGCGCTTCCAGGTTCGCCATCGTGCCGCCCCCCGTGAGGTGCCCCAAGTGCGTCTGCCAGCCGAACATCGCGGCGATCTCGGCCACAGCCTCCTTCTCCATCTCGGAGCTGGCCCGACCGCCGTCGAGAGCGTGGTTGTTGGGGTTGATCCAGGTCGCCATCGCGTAGGCGGCGCGCGCAACGGGGTGGGGCGGCTTCAGCATCTGGCCCGCATAAAGGGGATGAAAGTAAGGTAAATTGTTCTGCATTCGGCGTGCGGTTTCGCCCAAAATACTGGCGAAACGGGCCGAATCTGGTGCTTCCGCTTCCAATGGAGGCAAGCGTGCAAAACCATGCTGTAGCTCACTTACGGCGTCCCGCAGGAGGCGAATCGACAACGTTTCCAGTTCCATCTCTATCCCTGTAGTGTGAATCATCCGAGACTTCATAGACTTTCACGCGCGAATGGTAAAATTCATATAAACCGGTCCCAACAACAAAAAACATGCCTCCACTCCACACCCTGCCGGCACTCCTGGCAGCCTCTCCGCTGACCAAGATGTCGCGCGGAATGTTCGACGATACCTTCGCCGGTATTCATCGGCTCGGCTGGTTCGACTGGGCGCTGTTGGTTCCGTATTTCGGAGTTTTGGCGATTCTGTCGATCTACGGCCTCCACCGCTTCGACACCATCTACACGTATTTCAAGCACCGCAAAAAGGCCGACAAGGGGCCTGAGAAGCTCTTCGAAGAACTGCCTTCCGTCACCATTCAACTGCCCCTGTTCAACGAACGCTACGTTCTGGAGCGTCTGATCGACGAGACCGTCCAAATGGACTACCCTCGCCATCTGTTGCAAATTCAGGTTCTCGACGACTCCACAGACGACACGGCTTCGTTCGCCGAAGCTCTCTGTGAGCGCTACCGGAACCTCGGTCACGATATCCAGTACCTGCATCGCACGAATCGCGAAGGCTACAAGGCGGGCGCACTGCATGAGGGCTTGAAGTCAGCCACGGGTGAGTTCGTCGCCATCTTCGACGCCGACTTCCTCCCGCCGACAGACTTCCTGAGCCGCACGATCCACCACTTCACTGACCCCAAAGTCGGCGTCGTGCAGACGCGCTGGACCTACCTCAACGCCGACTTCAACGTTCTGACCGAAGTGCAGAAGATCCTGCTGGACGGTCACTTCGTTCTGGAACATGGCGCTCGTTCGCGCGCCGGCTACTTCTTCAACTTCAACGGCACCGCCGGCATCATGCGCAAGTCGATGATCGACGACGCGGGTGGCTGGCAGCACGACACGCTGACGGAAGATTCGGATCTCAGCTACCGCGCTCAGGTGAGGGGCTGGAAGTTCGTTTACGTCCCGGGCGTCGAATGTCCGTCGGAACTGCCGGTGGATATGTACGGGTTCCAGGTCCAGCAGTTCCGCTGGGCGAAGGGCCTGACGCAGTGCGCCAAGAAACTGCTGCCGACCCTCTGGAAAGCCGATATCCCCCTGCGTACCAAGATCGAAGCGTTCCTGCACCTCACGCCAAACATCTCGTACCCGCTGATGATCATCGTCTCCGCGCTGATGCTGCCGGTGATGATCGTTCGGTTCTACATGGGAATTTGGGAGATGGTGCTGCTCGACCTCCCGCTCATTGTGGCGTCGTTCTGGTCGCTCTCGGCTTTTTACCTGCTCGCGCAACGCGAGTTACAGCCGAAGAACTGGCTGCGAACGATCTTCTTCATCCCAGCGCTGCTTTGCGTGGGTGTGGGCCTGACGCTGAATAACACCCGGGCTGTTATCGAAGCCCTGCGCGGCGTGGTCAGCGGCTTTGTGCGAACTCCGAAGTATGCGATCGAAGGCACGCACCAAAAGCGCATGACGGTTAAGAAGTACAAACGCCGCAGCGGATTGCTGCCGTACTTCGAACTGGCCTGCGGCTCCTACTTCCTGTACATCTGCGCGTTTGCGATCTCCACGTCGAACTACCTGACTTTGCCGTTCCTGTTGATGTTCGTTGGTGGATACTACTGGGCCGGGTTCGCGACGCTCTGGCAGGAGTACAAGGATCGTCAGAGGCATAACCTCGCGCAGCGCGCCGAACTCGAATCGGCGTTCGAAACAGCCAATTAGGCCATGAACTCCGTATCCGAGGCGATGGTGCGTGAGGCAGCGGAGCGTATCCGCCCGCTCGCCCGCCGAACGCCTGTCATGACCTCTCTGAGCGTGGACAGCCGCGCCGGAAGCCAGGTCTTCTTCAAGTGCGAAAACCTGCAGCGCGGCGGCGCGTTCAAGATCCGTGGCGCTGCCAACCTGGTGCTCTCGATTCCCAAAGCCGACCTCCCCCGCGGTGTTGTGGCCTTCTCCTCCGGGAACCACGCCCAGGGCACGGCAATCGCGGCCAGATATGCCGGTACCGCGGCGACGATTGTGATGCCTGAGGACGCCCCTCGGTCCAAGATGGAAGCCACACGTGACCGCGGCGCAAGGATCGTTACCTATAACCGGTTCACCGATGACCGCGAAGCGATCGCCGCCGCGGTTCTCTCCGAAACGAACGGCACGCTGGTGCCGCCCTTCGACCACCCGCTCATCATCGCCGGGCAGGGAACGACGGCTCTGGAGTTGATGGAAGAAATCCCCGACCTCGATGCGCTGGTCGTCTGCGTCGGTGGCGGTGGATTGATTTCGGGCTGCGCGACAATCGCGAAGGCGATCAAGCCCAGTCTCCGCATATTCGGTGTGGAGCCTGAACTGGCCAACGACACGTGGCAGTCATTCCGCAAGGGTTCGCACGTGACCATTCCCAGTCCGGACACCATCGCCGATGGCCTCCGCTCGCCGTCTCCCGGGAAGCTGACGTTCCCGATCATTCAGGAACTGGTCGAAGACATCGTACTGGTGTCCGAAGACGAGATTCGCGCCACGGTTCGACTACTGTTGGAACGGATGAAGCTGCTCGTCGAGCCCAGCGGCGCAGTCGGTGCGGCTGCCGTTCTCTTCGGCAAGATCCCTCAAGGTTTGAGACGCGTCGGGGTTGTCATTTCCGGCGGCAATGTCGATCTGGAATTCCTGAGTACTTGCTAATCTTTCGCTTTCGGATGGGCCGAGTCGTAGACGCGCATCAGATCGGTTAGTGACACCTGCGTGTACTTCTGCGTCGTGGACAGCCTGGCGTGGCCAAGCAACTCCTGTATGGCCCGCAGGTCGGCACCGTCGCTCAGCAGGTGCGTTGCGAAGGCATGCCGTAGTGTATGCGGGTGGATCGACGAATCGCCTACAATCCACGTCGCATAGAACTTGACGATGGACCGAGCGTAGCGATCGCTGAGACGCTCTCCGTGGCGATTCAAAAACAGAGCGCCCGGCTCTTTCGAGATCACCCCGCGATCTTCCAGGTACTCCGAGAGCGCGAGATCAGCCTTGCTGCCGTAAGGCACTTGGCGCTCCTTACGACCTTTGCCGCGTACTCGCACCCAGCGCTCGGTGCGATCAAAGTCGTGGAGATTCAGGCCCACCGCTTCGCTCACCCGAAGACCGCAGCCGTAGAGCATCTCGAGCAGCAGCCGGTCGCGTTTCGGGTATGGACGTTCGAGAGGTTCCGGCAGGTCGCCATCGACGAGCGCATTGGTGACTTCGGGGTTCGGCACCTCTGGCAGCAGCTTCGGCATCTTCGGCAGGCGAAGCAGGCGCGCCGGGTCTTTGACGATCACGTGGTCGCGTGACAGAAACCGAAACAGGGCCCGGACTGAAGCAAGCTTCCGCCGCACCGTGGCCGGCTTCAACTCACGTTCGTAGATGTGGGCCAGCCACTCGCGAAGGGCCAACATGTCGATGTCGGCAGGCGCGGGAGGTTGTGAACCAGGCGGGGTGAAGTAGTGGATGAAGTCGCGAAGGTCCGCGCCGTAGTTGCGGATCGTGTGGGAGGAATCGTTCCGCCGGGCGAGCTCGCCCATGAAGGCATCGACCGCTGCTGTAAGGTTATGCATACTGCGCAGCGTACGAGTTCAGCTCAGCCATGGCCCGGTCGCAGATGGCTGTGTGGCGCGCCTTGCGGTCCTGAATGGCGTCGGGCAACGGCGAGAAGAGATCGAAGGCGATGTTGGCCGGCTGGTAGCGCTTCGGATCCGCGTGCGCAATGTAGTGGCAGAGCGCGCCCATGGCGCTGTCACGAGGGAAGGCAGGGAGTGGGTTGCCCCTGAGTTGAGCAGCCATGATGAGGCCGGCGGCGAGTCCTGTGGCGATCGACTCCACGTAGCCCTCCACGCCGCAGACCTGGCCGGCGAACATCACCTTGGCGTGCTTCTTTAGCTGCAGAGTCGGCCTCAGCAGTGACGGCGCATTGATGTAGGTATTCCGGTGGATCTGGCCATAGCGAAGGAACTCCGCGTTCTCGAGGCCAGGAATCAGCCGCATGATCCGCTTCTGTTCGCCGAACCTCAGATGGTTCTGGAAGCCGACCAGGTTGTAGCTGTCCGCTCGCAGATTCTCCTGGCGAAGCTGCACCGTAGCCCAAGGGCGGCGGCCGGTCCGCGGATCGATTAGCCCCATCGGCTTCATGGGACCGAAGCGCAGCGTATCGCGTCCGCGCCGGGCGATTTCCTCAATGGGCAGGCAGGCTTCGAAGTACGGCACATCGTTCGGGATATGCGCTTCCACGGCCTGTGCGGCCAGCAGTTCGTCGAGGAAATGCTCGTACTGCGGCTTGTTGAACGGGCAATTCAGGTAGTCGCCAGTGCCGTCGAGAGACTTGTCGTAGCGTGATGCGGCGAAGACGATGGAGCGGTCGATGGTGTGCGCATCGACGATCGGGCTGATGCTGTCGTAGAAGAAGAGGCGGTCGGAGCCGGTGATCTCTCCGATGGCTGCAGCCAGAGCCCCGCTGGTGAGGGGACCGGTCGCAATGATGGTCGGCTGGGCGGGGTCGATCGCGAGAACCTCTTCGCGCCGAATCTCGATGTTCGGGTGGCCTTCGAGAGCGTCTGTAACCACCTCGGCAAACCGGACGCGGTCGACGGTAAGCGCCTGGCCCCCGGGCACACGCGCTTCGCTGGCCGCCCGCATCAGCAGCGAATCCAGGCGGCGCAGTTCTTCTTTCAACAGCCAGGACGCAGAGGGCTGCTGATCACTCTTGAGCGAGTTGCTGCAGACCAGTTCCGCCATGCGATCCGTCTGGTGCGCATCGGTGGTCTGCACCGGTCTCATTTCGTAAAGGCAGACTTTGAAGCCACGCTCCGCCAGCTGCCACGCAGCTTCTGAACCGGCGAGCCCACCGCCCGCAATCATTACGTCGAAACCCAAGTTAATCCTTTATAGCCACGAGGCGGTAGACTTCGCGCTTCGACAGGCCTCGTTCGCGCGCGACGGTCTTGATCGCGTCCATGCGCGGAATACCGGCGGCGACGAGCAGAGAGATTGCTTCATCCACCGGCAGGTCTGTCGCAATGGGCGTCTCACCCTTGCCGATCAGGACGACGAACTCGCCTCGAATCGAGGGCCGCGCGGCCAGTTGCCCCGCCAGATCTTTCGCCTTACCGCGCAGTACTTCTTCGTGCATTTTCGTCAGTTCACGAGCAGCGCAGACATCGCGGTCGCCGAGGACTGTGGCGACGTCTTCGAGGCATTCCACGATCCGGTGTGGCGCCTCATAGAAGATCAGAGTGGCCTGCTCGTCGGCCAGCGATTCCAGAACTCTGATGCGCGCGCCCTGCTTCGGGGGGAGGAAACCGCCGAAGTGGATTTGGTCAGTCGGGAGTCCGGAGCAGACCAAAGCGGCCAGCATGGCGGAGGGGCCGGGGATGGCCTCGATGCGGACTCCGAAGTGAGCGGCGCCCCGAACAATCCGAAAGCCAGGGTCAGAGAGCAGGGGAGTGCCCGCGTCGGAGACGAGCGCGATATTCTCGCCGGCCTGCAGGCGCTGGAACAGCTCCGGCGCGCGATCTGCTTCGTTATGTTCGTGATAGCTGACCGTGCGAGTGGTGATTCCGTAGTGGTGCAGCAAGTGCCCGGTGGTGCGCGTATCCTCGCAGGCGATCCAGTCCACCTCTTTCAGAATGCGTACGGCACGGTACGTAATGTCTTCGAGGTTGCCGATGGGAGTCGACACGATATAGAGGCACCCGGGCATAAGACGAGTATAGGGTGCGCATTTGCTAGGCTCGAATTGAACTCTAAAATGCATAATGTCGTCATCATCGGCTCTGGCTGCGCCGGAAACACCGCAGCTGTTTATACCGCGCGGGCCAGCCTGAACCCCATCGTCATCAAGGGCCATGAAGCAGGTGGCCAGCTTTCCATCACTAGTGAGGTAGAGAACTTTCCGGGTTTTCCGACCGGAATCATGGGGCCTGAACTGGTTGAAAACATCAAGACTCAGGCCGAGCGTTTCGGCGCGAAGTATCTGGACGGCTCCGTGACGGAAGCAGACCTTTCGAAGAACCCGTTCCGTTTACGAGTGGAAGACGAGTGGATCGAGACGCGGACGCTGATCATCGCTTCCGGCGCAAGCGCCCGCTGGCTCAATCTGCCAAGCGAGCAGAAACTCATTGGGCACGGCGTGAGTTCCTGCGCAACGTGCGACGGTTTCTTCTATCGCGACAAGGAAGTAATGGTAATTGGCGGTGGCGATACGGCCATGGAAGAGGCCAACTTTCTGACCCGCTTCGGCAAGCGCGTGGCGCTGGTCCATCGCACCGATACGTTCCGCGCGTCGAAGATCATGTACGACCGGGCGAAGGCGAACCCGAAGATCGAGTTCATCGTGAACAGCGGTGTGCAGGAAGTGTTCGACGTGGAAAAGAACACCGTGACGGCTGTCCGGCTGAAGAACTACGTGACGGGCGAGACCACCATGCGCGATGTGGATGGCCTGTTTGTCGCCATCGGCCACATCCCGAACACGAAGCCGTTCGTCGGGCAGCTTGACCTGGATCACGACGGTTACATCATTTCCCATGGCGGCGCGCGGACCAACATTCCCGGCGTGTTCCATGCGGGCGATGTGCAGGACAGGGTTTACCGGCAGGCCATCACGGCGGCGGGCGCGGGCTGCATGGCCGCGATCGAAGCCGAGCGTCTGCTGGAAGCGGAGGGACATTAACCATGATTGAAAGACTGAGCCCGCCGGGCGTTCCGGCGCCTCGCGGACCTTATTCACCGGCTGTTCGCGCCGGTGACTTCATCTTCGTTTCGGGTCAACTGGCTGTGGATCCTGAAACCAACCAGTACATGCCGGGCGATATCCAGCATGAGACGCGGATGACGCTGGGCAACATCAAACGCATTCTGGAAGGTGCCGGAGCAAGCGTTGCGGATGTGGTGAGGGTGGGTGTCTTCCTCGCCGACGGCTCCGAGTTCAGCAAGATGAACGAAGTCTACGCGGAGTTTTTCGGCAGCGACAAGCCCGCGCGGACGACGATTGTTTGCAGCTTCGCATCGGATATCCGCGTGGAAATCGACTGCGTCGCTTACAGCCCCAAAAAGTAGTCAACCGGCCCGCAGGGCAGAGTCGATGTTCAAACGTAGTCCGATTACTCAGGTGATACTAGCCGGCGTGACCCTCCTGGGTCTTGCCGGCTTTTCGCTGGTCCACGGGTTTCAGGGGATGGCGGCACCGCGGCGCGTGTCCGGTCCGGTGAAGCAGGTGGAGACGACGCTGCCGCCCATTGTGGTGGACTTTCGTGACATTGCGGAGCAGGCTGGCTTGACTGCCGAAAACGTTACCGGAGCCGCGCTGGGGAAGAAGTACATCCTGGAATCCACCGGTGCCGGCGTGGCGATCTTCGACTTCGATAACGACGGTCTCATGGATGTGTATCTGGTGAGCGGGACTACCTTCGACGCGAAGGACCCTGGTCCCACGAGCCACCTTTATCGCAATCTCGGCAAGCTGAAGTTCGAAGACGTGACCGCGAAGGCTGGTTTGACTCGCAGCGGCTGGGGGCAGGGTGTCTGCGCCGCCGACTATGACAATGACGGCTTCCGCGACCTGTTCGCCACTTACTACGGACACAGCGTGCTGTATCGGAATCAAAGGGACGGGACTTTTCGTGACGTCACGCAGGAGGCCGGGCTAAGCTCGGCGAACGTGCGGTGGGATTCGGGCTGCTCGTTTGCGGATTACGATCTGGATGGCAAGCTCGATCTGATGGTCACTGGCTACATCGAGTTCGACAAGAGCAAGATCCCCGAGCCGGGCAGCAGCGATAAGTGCCGATGGAAGGGTTTGCCGGTGATGTGCGGTCCGCGCGGGCTGCCACAGGGTCGCAGCTATCTGTTCCACAATTCGGGGAACGGGAAGTTCGCGGATGTATCCGAGAAGAGCGGGATCGGCAAGCCCGCGGGGTGTTACGGGTTCACCGTGGTGGCCTCCGACCTCGATGCCGACGGGTATCCGGATTTCTACGTCGCCTGCGATTCGACGCCGAGCCTGCTCTATCACAATCTAAAAAACGGCACCTTCGAAGAGATCGGGATCGCCGCCGGTGTGGCGCTGAGTGAGGATGGCCAGGAGCAGGCGGGCATGGGCGTCGCGATCGCCGATTACAACGATGACGGCCGGCCGGATATCGCGAAGACGAACTTCAGTGAAGACGCGATCAACGTGTACAGGAACAATGGTGACGGCACTTTCACGGATGACGTGAACAGTTCGGGGCTGGGTTCGCACACGCAGAATCTGGGCTGGGGCATTCACTTTATCGATGTGGACCACGATGGTCGCAAGGAACTGATGGTGATCAACGGCCACGTTTATCCGGACGTCGATAACGCGAAGATCGAGGCGCACTACAAGCAGCCTCGGTTGCTGTACTGGAACGTCGGCGGCAAGTTTCGGGATGTATCGGCGGAGTCCGGCCCGGGTGTGAGCACTCCCTGGGCATCGCGCGGGTCGGCTGCGGGAGATCTGGATAACGACGGGTCTCTGGAAGTGGTGATCAACAATCTGGGAGCCCGGCCGAGTTTGCTGAAGAACTTCGGCCGGAAGCAGAACTGGCTGCTGGTGGAGTGCGAGGGCGTGACGGCGAATCGCGATGCTGTGGGCGCGAAGGTGACGCTGACGGTCGGCACGAAGAAGTATGTGTCGGAAGTGCAGACAGGGTCGAGCTTTCTTTCGCAGAACGATCCCCGTTTGCACTTTGGGTTAGGTCCGGCGATGCAGTTTACGAAGCTTGAGGTGGTCTGGCCGGGCGGTAAGCGTGAGACGTTCCCCGGCGGTGCAGGCAACCGGATCGTAAAGCTTCGGCAGGGTGCGGGCCAGTAAGTTTTAGTGGCTTGCGGCGCGCTTCATCAGCCATGCGCCGGTAACGCAGACGACGCCGCCGAAGACCGAGAGCATCACCACATGCTCGTTGCGCACCAGGACACCCAGCGCCAGCGCAACGGCTGGAATCAGGAACGTGGTGCCGGATGCCTTCGCTGCGCCGAATTTGCCAGCCGCGGACGCCATCAGAACGTTCGCGATCGCCGTGCCGAAGATGCCCAGTGCCAGCATCGAGAGCACGGGTACAAGCGACCACTGAGCGGTGCGCAGTTCTGGAATGCCAAGCGGGGCGGTGAGCACCAGCCCGACGGCTTGAGCGCGCCAGATCACCGGTATGGCCCCATACTGCTGCTGCAGCGACCGCGCAATGCTGAGCGCAATGCCATAAGAGATCAGCGCGGCCAGGATCATCAGGACGCCCTCGGTGCTGCTGCGCCCTTCATGCAGGGCAGGGAGGGCCATGATCACGGCGCCAGTGATCCCGATTGCGAGGCTGGCCGCTACGCCGCGCGACGGCCACCGGCGGATGATGAACGAGGCTACCAACGTCGCGAATAGAGGATTGGCACCGTTCAACATGCCGGCGAGTGCTGAGGAGACGCGCTGCTCGCAAACGGGAACATGCTGAGCGGGAACGCGAACCACAACAGGCCGAGCCAGCCGACCTTTCCCCAGTCCTTGCGGGCCACGGGGTTCCGTGAGGCCGGGAACATGGCAAGCGTTACGAAGCCGATGACGATGCGCAGGAACGTGAGGCCGTTGGGGGCCACGGAGCGCAGACCTTCGGCGATGAAGAGGAACGATGCGCCCCAAATGAGGCCGGGAACAATGAGCAGGAGCCAGCCGGTATTCAATCCCACTATCTTGGCATCCGCTGCTGTCAGGCTGCGGCGCGAAGGAGTTCCGGTAACTTCTGGGCGAAGGCAGAGCGCGCCAGAACCGTGTCGCAGCCCGCGTCGAGTGCCTGCTGACGCAGAGCGGTCTGGATGTGGGGCAGGAAGCCAATGACCGTGCTGTCCTTCGAGGCTTTGATTTCGCGAATCAGGTCCAGAGGCTCCGCGGCCGTGCAGGTGAGGTCGATCACGAACACCGATGCTCCGGGCTGAAGCTTCGCCAGTGCGGTGGCCTTGTCCTTCACGCAGACTACCTCGAAGCCCAGAGGCTTGGCCGCCGACGTGACCTGCACCAGAAAGAACAAGTCGGTCATGACGGCGACAACAGTCTTCACAGCCACCTAGTAAACCACGCGACCGCCTGCGTCAGAGCTTCGAGCTTTACGGCGTGTCCGGTGTTCTTCTCAATCACGATCTCGAACCGCTCCGGTGTGGCGGCGTAGGCTTTCTTTGCGGCTTCGAGGCAAAGCTGCAGGCCGGGCATGGGTGTACGGGCGTCGATCTCACCGTTGATGGTCATAAGCGCGCGCGGGGCGATGAGGGGAAGCATGGCGGGTCCATCGAAATCCGAGTAGATGCCGGGCGCGACCTTGTCGTAGAAGTGGCGGAGGAACTTCGCGTCTGCTTTGGCGACGCCCTGTTTTTTAGCCGCGGCGTCGAGCGCACTCTGGAAGGTGCCAGCGCGGGATTGCCACGACTCGTTGTCCAGCGCCCAGTTGAAGCTCTGTACGCCGATGCACGGGACGGCCACTTTGATGCGCGGATCGACGGCTGCGGCAAGATAGGTTTCCATCCCGCCTTTCGAGAAGCCGATCATGCCGATGCGGGAGGCGTCTGCTTCGGGCAGCGTCTCGAGGTAGTCGATGAGGCGCATCGCGTCCCAGACAGTGTCGTAGAGGAAGGGATGATCGAGGCCGGTCTCATAAGTTCGGAGCATGGCGTCCTGGTACTCGACGGACCCGGTCTTCTTCTGCGACCGCTCGCCGTGGTACCGACCATCGATCGCGACAGCAAGAAAGCCCTTGTCGGCCAGTTGGCGCAGAACCGGCAGCTGGCCTTCCTTCGTACCGCCTGTACCGTGCAGCACAATCACCACCGGATGACGGCCGGTACCCGCAGGACGCACCATAATGCCGGGCACCCTCTGCTGCGCATCGGCTGCATAGCTGAACCTGTCGCCGTCGACTTTTGGCGCGAGAGGCACACGGGGCCGGTCGATCATTTTAAGAAAAGCGTTGCGGGTGGCCTGACCCGTCCCTTGCGCCTGCGCGACACCCATCAGCACCAGTATCCCGAGAATGACTTTTTGCATAACGCTCAAATCATATAAGAAGATGGGGCCGCCCGGGGTACGTGCTACCTTCTGACAGTAAGGGAGCTACATTCATTGGGAAAGTTTCTGCTCGGAATTCTTACCGGCGCGATCCTGATTGTCGTGATTGGGGTGCTGGGATTCTTCGCGATTGCCTCGCTGAAGTCGAAGCCGCCATCGGTTGCAGAAGGGTCAACGCTCGTCCTCCGGCTGAACGGCGAGGTGACTGAGCAGCCCCCTCTGGAGCTGCCGATACCGTTCCTGCAGGCGAAGACCGGGCTGACCGTACAGAACGTCTGGAGTGTTCTGCGGCACGCTGCCACGGACCCCCGAATCAAAGCCGTTGTGTTCGAGCCAGAAGGCGTGCAACTGGGCTGGGCCAAAATGCAGGAGATCCGGTCTGATATCGAAGCTTTTCGCAAATCGGGTAAGCCGATCTATGCGTATTTGAAGGCTCCGAGTACTCGCGAGTACTACATGGCGACGGCGTGCACGAAGATCTACATGGCGCCGGCCGATACGCTCGGCCTGAAGGGTCTGCGGCTGGAACTGACTTACTACAAGAACACGTTCGACAAGCTGGGCGTGCAGATGGACGTGGAGCATGCCGGCAAGTACAAGGATTACGGCGATATGTATACCCGCACTTCTATGAGTGCTGAGACGCACGAAGTTCTCAACGGCATTGCGGATATCATTTACGCGGATCTGGTGGGCGCGGTTGCTAAAGGCCGGAAGATGGACGTGGCGAAGGCGCGGGCTATCGTAGACGAGGGTCCGTTCCAGCCGGCGCAGGCGAAGCAGAACGGCCTTGTGGATGAACTGCAGTATGAAGAGGCCATGTTCGGAGATGTCCGGAAACTGCTGGGTCAGAAAGAGATCAAGAAGGTTTCGGAGCGGGATTATGTAAATGTGCCGGATGCTTCCATGTCGGCTCCGGACCGGATCGCGTTCGTGGTGGGTGAGGGCGCGATCACGCGCGGCTCGGCGGACAGCGACGGCGAGAACGGCATCGAGTCTGAGCATTTCATCCGCATGCTGGCGAAGGTAGGCGAAGATGCGAGTCTGAAAGCTGTCATCGTCCGCATCGATTCCCCCGGCGGAGAAGTGACCGCTTCCGACGAGTTGTGGGCTGCCATGAACAAGCTCAGCAAGAAGAAGCCGGTGGTGATTTCGATGTCGGACGCGGCGGCCTCAGGCGGGTATTACATGGCGATGAGCGGGGATACGATTGTGTCGTATCCGGGCACGTTAACGGGCTCGATCGGCGTCGTGATGGCGAAACCGACCATCAAAGGGCTGTACGACAAGCTGGGCGTGACCAAGGACTTCGTGACACGCGGCAAGTTCGCGATGCTGGAGTCGGAATACCAGCCGCTCACGCCGGAAGGCCGGGCAAAGCTCCGCGAGGGCATCGATTCGAACTATGCCGATTTCGTGAAGAAGGTGGCAGATTCGCGGAAGAAGCCCGTGTCGGTGATTGAGCCCCTGGCGCAGGGTCGCGTTTGGCTGGGCGATCAGGCGAAAGCGAACGGGCTGGTCGACGAACTTGGCGGCATCGACCGGGCCATCGAACTGGCACGAAAGAAAGCGGGGATCCCGGCTACGGCGAAGGTTAGTCTGGCGTTGTACCCCGGGAAGCGCAGTCTTCTGGATCTGCTGTTTCGCTCGTCGGGCGAGCAGGAAGCGCGCATGCAGGCGGAGGCTTTGCTCTCCGGTGCCGGGCTGGATTCAGTGCGCACGGCCTGGCGCGATACCCGCCTGAAGACCTGGATGCGAGGCGGAATGATGCGAATGCTGCCCTTCTCGCTTGAGTTCCGCTAACTGCGGCGTTCGACTTGCCTCTGGCCCGCTGGATGCGGCATATTGGTTAAGCAAGACCCAACCTGATGTAGAGCGAAGCCAATTCGGTTTTCCGCCGGTCCATCCGTCGCAGTGTGCCAGTCACACGGCTGCGGAGCACCCCTTCTGCGTTGGGACGGGTGCTCGATATGACTCCGGAAACGCTCAATCACATCTTCTTCACGGAACTGCTCGGGATGCCGGTCTTCGACCTGAAGCATCGCAGAATTGCCCGTGTGAAAGATGCAGCCGTCGTTCCTCTCATTCACTCTGCCCGCATCGATCGTTTTTTGGTGTCCGCAGGCGGCCCGTGGCTGTCGGTCCGGTATGACCAGATCGCGAGCATTTCGCTCCGCCACGGTATCCAGCTTTCGAATGAACGGCTCTATCCGTATCATTCGGACGAATACATGCTGCGGATGCAGCGCGACCTCCTGGACCAGCAGATTATCGACGTCAACGGCCGCAAAGTGGTCCGCGTCAATGATGTGACGCTGGAAGTGAGACGCGACGACCGGGATTGCCTGTTGATTTATGAGATCGATGTTGGGGTGCGGAGCGTTTTTCGTCGTCTGGTGCAGGGACTGCCTTCGGCGTGGGTTCGGGGCATGCAGAAGGCGATTCCGCCAAACTCGATTCGCTGGGAGTTCTGCAATATCGTCGAGGCCGATCCGTTGCGACGTCTGAGGCTGAATATCTCCCATGACCGCCTGGAACTGATGCACCCGGCTGACCTGGCGGATATCGTGGAGGAGCTTGGGCCAGCCGAGCGCGAGGCCATCATCGGCACGCTCGACAGCGAGGTAGCGGCGGAAGCTCTGTCGGAGATCGATCCGAAGATGCAGGCTACCATTCTGGAGGCTCTGGAGCCCGAAGTTGCCGCGGACATCGTCGAGGAGATGTCGCCCGACCAGGCGGCCGATGCGCTGGGCCAGATGGAAGATGAGACCACCGAGGAAATCATCGACGAAATGGATGAGGAGCCGGGCGAAGAGGTCCGCGAACTCATGGAGTACGACGAGGATACGGCGGGCGGCATGATGAACACAGAGGCGATCCTGATGCCTCTGGAGACCACGCTCGACGACGCACTGAAGAAACTGCGGGATCATGAGGACCTGCTTGAGAGCACGCACGTCCTGTTCCTGACAAGCGCGGACGGGAAGGTTACGGCTGCCGTGCCGCTGGCGCGCCTGTTCCTGGCCGACGGGGCCACGCCGCTGTCCGAACTCGCAGTAGAACGCCTGATTGCGACCAAACCATCCGAAAAGAAAAACCGCGTGGCTGAACTCTTCGATAAATACAATCTGCTGGCCCTGCCGGTCCTCGAGGAGGACGGTACGCTGGCCGGCGTTATCACGGCTGACGACATCATTGCCATGCTGAGGAAGAAGTAAATGCGCGATGCCTTCGCGCGCCTCAAGCGCCACTTTTTCGTGTTTTTTGCAGTTCTGGGGCCGGGATTCATCACCGCGGTGGTCGACAACGACTCGGGCGGGATCTATACCTACTCGCAGGCGGGCGCCCGCTGGGGGTACCTGCCGCTTTGGACTCTGCTGCCGATCACGATTGCCTTGATCGTGACCCAGGAGATGTGCTCGCGGATGGGCGCGGTGACCGGTAAAGGGCTGTCGGATCTTATCCGGGAGGAGTTTGGGCTCCGGATCACGTTTGGCATCATGCTGCTGCTGGTGCTGGCGAATCTGACCAACGTCATGGCGGAGTTTGCCGGCGTGGCGACTTCGCTCGATCTTTTCGGCGTCAGTAAGTACATCTCGGTGCCGCTGGCCGCCCTCCTGGTCTGGTTTTTGGCGGTGAAGGGGAACTACGCCAGTGTGGAGAAGATCTTCCTGTTCGCGTGCGTCATTTACGTGACCTACATTATTGCGGGATTCCTGGTGGAGCCCGACTGGAAGCAGGCGGCACTTTACAGCGTTCGACCGCGCCTGATGTTCGACAGCGCTTACATCACGATGCTGATCGCCATGGTCGGTACGACGATCGCGCCCTGGATGCAGTTCTATCTACAGTCGGCGGTGGTGGAGAAGGGGATTACGCCGAAGGAGTACGGTGAATCGCGGATTGAGGTGATCGTTGGGTGTGTGATGACTTCGGTGATCGCGTTTTTCATCATCGTGGCCTGCGCGGGTGCCTATCGCGGGAAGCCGACGGATATCAAGGATGCGAGCGACGCGGCTTTGGCCCTCAAGCCTTTCGGCGTTTACGCATTCCGCCTGTTCAGCGCCGGTCTGCTGAATGCGTCGATCTTTGCCGCCTGCATCCTGCCGTTATCCACGGCTTACAGCGTTTGCGAAGGACTGGGTTTCGAGTCCGGCGTGAACAAAACATGGAGCGAAGCGCCCATCTTCTACTGGCTGTACACGCTGCTCATCGTGGTCGGCGCGGGGGTGGTGATCTGGCCGAAATTTCCCCTGGTGAAGATGATTCTGCTGTCGCAGGTCCTGAACGGGATGTTGCTGCCTTTCATCCTTATATTCATGATCTTGTTGATCAACAAGACCAATCTGATGAAAGAGTGGATTAACCCAAGGTT
Source organism: Bryobacterales bacterium (assembly GCA_025462945.1). Lineage (GTDB taxonomy): Bacteria > Acidobacteriota > Terriglobia > Bryobacterales > Bryobacteraceae > BOG-234. The sequence continues at coordinate 4,701 of JAOAPO010000046.1, read as the reverse complement.
CTACAATTGGGTCGCATGGGTTACCGTGGTGGTGGTGATCGGAATGACACTGGCGTTGACCGGTATCACTCTCCGGGAACCCTAAGCCACCTCGACCTCGCTAAACCCCAAACACGACAAACCCATGCTTGACGATCAACAGTTCCGCACCGAATGCGCTAAAGCGCTGGAAACTCTGCAGCGCGCGCTCGAAGTCGCCATGGACGACCATGAATTCGATGTGGACAGCAAAGAGGGCGCGCTGGCAATCGAGTTCGAAGAGCCTCCGGCCAAGTTTGTGATCAGCCCGAATTCGCCCGTGCGTCAGATCTGGGTTTCGGCGCGTGCCCGCAGCTTTAAGCTCGACTGGAACGAGACACTGAACGCCTTCGCGCTTCCGGATGGCCGCACGCTGATGCGTCTGATTGCCGACGTGATGGGTGAGCAACTCGGTACCCGCGTCAAGCTCTAAGGCTCCGTCCCGGGTGCGATAAGCTGGACCCGATGAGACCTTTTTTGCTGGCCGCGCTGGCCCTGACCCTCGGATTCGTTGCGATAACCGCGCAAACGCCGGGCCCTGACTCGCTGATCGAAGGTTTCCGGCAGGTTGAAGTCGCCTCCGTATCCGACGCAATCGAGCAACTCTACGGGCGGAAGTCGTACATGCACCACGAGATGCGGCCCGTGTTCACCACGAAATTCGCTGGTCCGGCGGTCACGGTCCTGTTGAAGAAGGGTGAGCACAAGGAGGGTGCTTCGGTATCGCAGGGGATGCTGGACGCCATCGATGCTGCCGCCCCAGGTTCGGTTTACGTGATGAAACTGGAGGACGGTGCGGACATTGCCGGGATCGGCGGTCTGATGGCGACTGCCATGAAGGCTCGCGGACTGGCTGGCGCCGTGGTCGATGCCGCCGTTCGTGACGTGCCGCAGATCAAGAAGCTGCAATTCCCGGTCTACAGCATCAGCATCGCGCCATCCACGTCGGTGAACCACTACCGGTTTGCAGGAGTGAACGTTCCGGTGACGATCGCGGGCGCACCGGTGAATGCGGGAGACATCATCTCAGCGGACGAGGACGGCGTGGTGGTTATCGCTCGCGCGCAGGCGGCCGAGATCCTGAAAAAGGCTCAGGAACTCGATAACACGGAACACACCATGATCCCGTTCATCGAGAAGTTCAAGTCCATCAAGGAAGCCGTCGCTAAGTTCGGCCGAATTTAGCCTTCCCCGGAGACGGGAACTCTTTCGCCCACCGGTTTGCCCGCATGATGCAGCGCAACCTGCAGAAGGCTGAGCTGCTGGCCGAAGTCAGTCGGGTCAATCACCATCCCGGCAAACCAGGTGGATGACGGGTCATCAATGGTTGGGATTGCCGGGAAAGCGACGACCTGCCGTGCGGACGCGACCCGCCTCGCCATCCACTCCCGTAGCCTGCTGATCGCAACATGATGTAGCTGGGGCGCACCGCTCTGAACTGAATGTGAATTCTCGGTTGGCATGTTGTCTCTATCGGAGCTAAATGCCGAAACCTTTAGGCGCTTTTTCGGAGAAATTAATTCGTCAGCGCGCCAGCTTCGAAAACACTTGGTTCCGAAGGCCTCCACGCTACAATCGCAACAGTGCGCCGCCTCTTATTCGTGGTCAATTTTGTGATCGCGCTGCTGGTTTTAACCGCGGCCGGCGTTTTCTATTGGTATTTCTACCGTGCGCTGCCAGAGCTGTCCGGCACCATTACCGCCTCTGTCAGCCAACCGGTGACAATCCGGCGCGACGCCCTTGGAGTCCCGCATATACAGGCTAAATCGCTGGAAGATGCGTGGTTTGCCCAGGGCTACGTCATCGCGGCCGACCGGATGTGGCAGATGGATGCGTTCCGCCGCCTCGCTGCCGGAGACCTGTCGGAAATCATTGGGGCCAAGACGCTGGAAATCGATCGGGACGCCCGTCGGCTGCGCCTTCGCCGCACCGCAGAAAGCATTTACGCGTCCCTGTCGCCAGAGGAGCGGGTTCCGTTTGCCGCTTATGCGCGCGGGGTGAACGCCTGGATCACCACCCACCGGGGGCGATACGGGTTCGAATTTTCCGTTTTAGGCTACGATCCTCGGCCGTGGAGCGCCGTCGATAGTATCCTGGCCGGCGTCCAGATGTTCCGAACTCTGGCCGGCGACTGGAAGTCTAAGAAGACGAAGGCGCAGATGCTGAGCAGCGGGGAAGCCGATAAGGTCCGGTATCTGTTTCCAACCCGTACCGGTTTCGAACTGGCGCCCGGAGACGACATGCGTCCGGGCAGCAATGCATGGGCGGTCGCCGGCAGTCATACGGCGGACGGCAAGCCCCTGGTTTCGAACGATATGCATCTGGACTTCGGGCTGCCCGGCATCTGGTACCAGGTGCATCTGGAAGCTCCGGGTCTGAACGTCAGCGGTGTGACGCTGCCCGGCACGCCCGGCATCATCGCCGGTCACAACGATCGAATCGCCTGGGGCATGACCAATCTCGGGTTCGACGTGCAGGACCTCTATGTGGAGAAGTTCGACGTCCGCAGCGGGCAATACCTTGCGGGCAGCCAAGTCACGCGAGCGCGCGAAGAGCGAGAACTGATCCGGATTAAGGGTCTCATTCCTGAGGATCAGCAGCACTGGATTACCCGGCACGGCCCCGTAGTCGACGAGGTGAACGGCGGCGTCCTTGCCTTGAAGTGGACGCTCTACGACCCGTCGCTCTTCCACAACGTTTTCATCGAGGTGAATCAGGCGCGGAACTGGAACGAGTTCCAGACGGCCATTTCCCGCTTCGGCGGACCCGGACAGAACTTCGTCTACGGCGATGTGGACGGCAACATCGGGTATCACGCCGCGGGCAAGCTGCCAATTCGAAAAAGCTATGTGGGCGATCTGCCGGTAGAAGGGGCCTCGGGCCAGTACGAGTGGGAGGGCTACATCCCGTTTGATGAGTTGCCGCACGCGTGGAACCCGCCCGGCGGCTACATCGTCACTGCGAACCAGAACCCGTTCCCAACTGACTACCCGTACAACGTCAGCGGCAATTTCGCCACGCATTACCGATCGCGGCAGATCCTGGACCTGCTGCATGCCGCCACGCAGAAGCTAAAGCCCGAAGATACGCTCCGCATCCAAAAGGATGTCTACAGCGGCTTTAACCGCTTCATTGGCAGGCAGGTGGTGGCGGCGTGGGACAAGCGCGGAGGGAAATCGGGGCCGCTCGCCGGCACTGTGGACCTGCTCAGGAATTGGGACGGTCAGATGGACAAAGATCATCCGCAGCCACTTCTCACGACCTTGATCTTCCAGCACCTGCGCAAAGCGATCGCGGACCGCGCGGTGCCGAACGCGGGAGGCCAGTATGAAACGCAGATGTCGTCTGCAGTGGTTGAGCGCGTGTTGCGGGAGCGCCCTGAGGGATGGTTCGGCGATTACAACGAGTTGTTGCTGCGGAGCCTCGCCGAGGCAGTCGAAGAGGGACAGCGGTTGTTCGGCTCGGACCCGAAAGGCTGGCGCTGGGGACGCTATCTCTTCGCTGAGATTGCACACCCGATCGCCGGAGGCATCCCTCGCATTGGCAAGTACTTCGGTATCGGCCCTGTCCCGATGAGCGGTTCCGCGACGTCGGTGAAGCAGACGAGCCGCCGGATGGGTCCTTCGGAGCGGATGAACGTGTCGGTGGGTGCCTGGGACAAGTCCCTGATGAACATCGTTACGGGCGAATCCGGGCACTTCGGATCGGCTCATTACCGGGATCAGTGGGACGCCTACTATAACGGGACGAGCTTCCCCATGCAGTTCAGCACCGTGGACGCGAAGAGTACGCTGACGCTAAATCCCGCCCGCTAAGCCACGTCGAGGGAAGGCACGTCCGTCGCCCCGCGCTTCAGGTAGACGAGGTGGGTGAAGGTTTCAGTGGGGGTGCGCGCGACGCTCACCAGTTCCCAGCCGTCTCTCCCGGCTTCATTCAGAAACTCCTCCACCAGCAGGATCTTGCTGGTGTCCTCAACGTTGAACTCGCGAACCATGTACTCCCAGCCCATGTTAGCTTCCCGCCTCGGGAGACTCCGGTTCCATGCGTTCGTAGAGCTTCTGCAAATCAGCAGCGGTCGGGGTATTGTTTACCATATCTTCGGCATCGTGAGCGAACTTACGCATGATTTCGAGTAACTCCCATTCGCGTCCAATTGACACATACAAATCAACGCCGCCCAACAGCATGGCGAGGCAGTGGTCGCCCCGCTGGCTGACCTCTTCTCTGATCCTGCGAAGCGCCGCCATGGAGTCTGCATCCGGAGGTTTGCACGTCATGTCGATCTCCTGTTCGCAAGATAACAGGAAATTAAGTTATCGGCAATAAGTGCCGCGCCCCCCTCTTGACAACATTTCGCGTCATTGGCATAATTTTGTCGTGGCTGTTTGAGGAACGCATGAGCACCTCAAAAGCCCCCATCTAACAAACGTCACAAGGAGCCTCTAATGTTGAACACATTGTTTGCTAACGATGTTCGGCAGACGTTGGACCAGTTCCGGCGCTCTGTCGATGAGATGTTCGAGAACTTCCAGAGCTACACGCCGCAGGGTGCCGCCCCGGGTGGGCAGCGACAGGCGAACTGGATTTTCAGCCCGGTGCTGGAGTCCGCGTGGAGCGACCATTCGCTCAATCTGCGAGCAGTTGTCCCCGGTGTCTCAGAGAAGGATGTTCAGGTGAGTGTGC
>JAOAPO010000016.1 GCA_025462945.1 Bryobacterales bacterium | reverse complement strand
TCGTACTCGCACCCGGAGTGCTGCTGCCTGCGCCCGACGAACTGCCGGTGCCCAAACCACTCGGGCTGCTGCTTCCCGTACCGCTGCCGCTCGTCGTACCCGTGGCACCCGCACCAGCACTTGCGCTCAGCGTCTGTGCCTGCTGCAAATGGTCCCGAAGAATCGGCAGTGTCGCCGTGATCAGGGCGCGCAGATCAGGGTTCGTTACGTCCTTCTCGGCCGCCTCGAACTGCGCGATGTCCTTCTGGTGGTGTTGCACCGCCATTGCGGCGAACGCCTTGTCGAAATCCGCACCCTTCGCGGACATCAACTCGCTGTCGGCTGCCATTGACGTCGACTTCGTATTTGTCATGCCAGCCATGTTCTTCTTGGCCAGCGCCTGCAGTTTCTTGTTCGTCGCAGTATGGTCAGCAACCAGCTTCTTTCCGTAAGCCTTTATGTTGGAGTCGGAACCCTGCTTGGAAGCCATTTTACCCATGTCGACTTCCATGCGGCCGCCTTCCAGCGCCTCCTGGACGAAAGTCCTTTCTGTCTCCGTGAACTGGCTGCCAGTCTGACCCTTGCCGGAAGCCTGAGAGCCTGACGCCTGAGAGCCGGAAGCCTGTGAACCTGAACCCGTGCTGGAACTCTGTGCGCTTCTAGAACCCGCCGCGCTTGAACCCTGACCGCTGCCGTTTCCTGCTGCTGACCCGCCGGCCCCTGCCGGATCCGGTGTACTTGAAGAGGACGGGGTTTGGGCTACCAACAGTGAGCCGGCGGCGAGAATCGTCGCTGCAACGCGTGAATGAAGGCGAAAATTTATGTAATGCATTGCGTTTGAACTCCTTTCACCTTGTAGACTCCGCGCGCTGAACATCGTTTCCCGCCGCAGCCGCCCTCCGCCCGAACTCGGCTACTGATTCGCCGAGCCAGGCTCCGCCATCTTGCGGTGGATGCTTGCCGTTGTCGTGTCGGGTAACACATGAGCCATCGTTGCCTGCACGGTGTTCATCAACGATCCGGCCACCAAATGATCCTTGCCCGCCATCATCGCCTCGAACCCCTCTTTTGCCACCTCTGCCGCATCGTCCTTGTCCTCCTTCGCGCCCACTTTCGTGTCTTCCATCCCCGCGCGCTTGAAGAAATTTGTCTCCGTCGCGCCCGGCATCAGCGCCGTCACCGTCACGCCCGTATCCTGCAACTCGTTCCGGATCGCCTGCGAGAACGACTGCAGGAACGCCTTCGAAGCGTTGTAAACCGCATCAAACGGGCCCGGCATTGTTGCCGCGATCGACGACGTAAACAGCACCCGGCCCTGGCCTCGCGCCACCATGTCCGGCAGAACCCTCTTGGCCAAATGCACTGATGACCGTACATTCAGGTCGATCACATTCAGGTTGTCCTCAAGCGTCGTATCGCGTGCGAAGTCACCGCTGATACCCACGCCCGCATTGATGGCAATTGCCTCCACGGGCCTGCCCGTCGCACGAATCTCCTCGTACAACTTCTCCACGCCTTCCGGCTTCGCCAGATCTGTCTGAACTGCCTGCACACTCGTTCCGGCCCCGGTGAGCAGCGACGCAGCTTCCTGTATCTTGTTGCTGTCCGCTGCAATCACCAGATCGAAGCCGTTCTTGATAAATTGCCTCGCGAGCTCGAACCCGATACCGCTTGAAGCTCCCGTCACCACAGCCAGTGGTCTCGTCGTTGTTTCCATGTCGTATGTTCCAACCTCCTCTGGTTGATCCACGCTCGACAGGGCCGTTTCGCTCTAACCTCGCCTGCGCAAAAGGCGCTCCGTGAGCGATCGATGCTCGGGCGCGAACTGCTCCGCCGCCGCTCGAAGATACGGCCGAAACTCACCCTTCCAGTACGCCGCAAAGCCGGCGCGCGAGATCTCTTCCAGCGCCTGTGAATAGTGGTCCAGCACCGCCTCACCCAGCATCCCTCCAGTCCGCCGGGCCGCCGATCGCGCCGCCTTCGAGAGCCACACCACATTGGCTGGCACGTGCGAAAGAGTCGAGACAGCCATCAAAGAAGCCACCGCGAACACTGTCTTGTCCTGTGCCTCGGCTGACGCCTGCAGCGTGTCCCAGGTCCGCTCCAGCCTGTCCAAAGCCGGAATCCGCTCCGGCGGGATACTCTTCAATTCCACCCGCAGCGCCTCCCACTCCACCCGCAGCGCCGCCACATCCATGGGCGGCAAATTCAGCGTCAGCGCCAGCCGCGAGCTGCTCTTCTCGAGGCCCCCCAGCACCTGATCCATCGTCTCGAAATGACCGTCGCCTTCCAGCAGGCCTTCTTCTTTCAGCGAACTAACGATCTCGCGAATCAGCCTTTGTCCGCCGCCCGTGATATCCGCCAGCGCGGCCAGAACCCACACCGGTGACGCGCGAAACGCCAGAATGCCCAGCAGTTCAATCCCGTGGCTCGCCGTCCGCTGCAGAATGAAGTTCGCCGCCAGCTTCCGTCACCAGGGTAAACCCCTGCTACCTCGCCCACATCCTCAATCAGGAACCGCAGCGTGACGCCCACCATCGTGCGATACAGAATGGTCCGCCGGATCGCCGCAGGCAACGCGACATCGCCCAGTTCCTTCAGTAACCCACCCGAAATCGCCCCCAGAGAGCGCAACACGCGCTCAGGTAACGACAAAACGTATCGGTAGCGCTCACGGCGGGTCACACCAACCATCGTAGCGGCGACAGTAACGCCCCACCCGCATCCGGCTCCAACGGATATGGACCGTCTCCCCGCCGCAGTCTCGCTCGAAAATTTCAGCCTGTCGCTCTATGACGCCAATGACACCTGCGGCCTCACTGAATCCGAATGCGAAAGCATCGTCGACGAGAACCGCGAGAAGATAGCCGAGCGGCAGAACGTCCTCTACGCCGAAACGAAGCAGGCCCTGCTTGTTATCCTTCTCGCCATGGATACTGGCGGCAAGGACCCCATCATCAGAGACGTACTCTCCGCCGCCAATCCGCAGGCCTGCCGCGTAACAGCGTTCAAGAAGGAGTCGTCATCTGAGAAGGAGCGGGACACCTTCTGGCGCTACCACCATGAGGTGCCCGGCCGTGGTGAAATCGGCGTCTTCAACCGCTCATACTTCGACAGTCTGATCAAGGAAGACGCGCACGGAGATCTCGACGACCACTCCCGCCGCAGCCGCTACCACCAGATCCGCTGCTTCGAACAAATCCTCGCCGAGGACAACATCACGCTCCTCAAGCTTTTCCTGCACATCACCAAAGACGAACAGCGCCACCGCTTACAGGAACGCATCGACGATCCCACCCGCCACTGGGAACTGTCTGACGCCGACTTCGAAGAGCGCAAATACTGGGATCAGTACATGACGGCCTTCGAGACGGCGATCCGCGAGACCCACACCCCGCAGGCACCCTGGCACGTCATCACTGCCAACCGGAAATGGTTCCGTGACGCCACCGCCTCGAACCTCATCCTGAAGACGCTCCGCGACATGGACCCGCAATACCCCGCAGCCACCGTTGACCTCGACAACATCGTCTGGTACTAAGCGCCGTCTAACCCGACCTCGACCACGCCAGCTCCGGCCCCGACGTCTCGTCCACCGCCCGGTTCCGGTTCTCCAGCATCCGGATCGCATTCCAGTACCCGTTCAACGTCCCCACGTCCACATACTCCTCGCCACGCCCTACGCCCCGAGCCGCCCCCCCCTCGGCCAGATAAGCATTCACCAGCGTCCCCAAATACTCATCCCTCGGTGAACGCCTCTGCCACAACTCGTACAGCTCCCGCAGAATCACGCCCGAAAGCTTGAACCCTCCCCAAACCCATGAGGTCTGCGGGTCGACACTTTTCACCCGGATCTCGCGCACCTCGCCCGCGCCGTCCGTCAGCACCGCATCGAACAGCTCCGGACGCTCCACATCGAAGAGCAGAAACGAGAGTTCATCATTCGGCAGCGCCGCGAAACCATCCTCCGGGAACCACACCGTATCCGGAAGACCCACCAACACCTGTTCGCGAGCGTCGATCAAATGCATCGCCTGGAACAGCGCGTCGCACAGGCCCGCCGGGCGCGGCTGCACGACGTAGCAAATGTGTACCCCCCCGATGCTGTTGCCGAAATATTGAACCAGGTCGCACTTATCCGCCGAGATCACGAAACAAAGTCTCGTTGCCCCGCCGCGTATCATACGCTCCACCAAATACTCGCTCACCGCCCGCGGCCGCTGCGTGCCGTTCTCAGACCGGCTGCCCACCGGAAGCAGCTCCTTCGAAAACGCAAGCGGCTGTATACGACTGCCCACACCCGCTGCCGGAATGATGCCCCACATAAGACCTACCTCCTCCTTCAAGCCACCGCGCTGCTACGCCACCATTGCGCCCGCCGACTGTAGTGCTTTTTCCAAATAAATTGCTCGCCTTTCGGCCGTGTGTTCCTTCAACGCACGGTCTCTGGCACCCTGCCCGATACGCCGTAACTCCGAATCGCTCCTCTGCAGCTGCGCGATGACTTCCTCCGTCGAGGTCGCCACCAGAATGTCCTTGCCCGGCGTAAAGAACTGATCTAACCCCTCCCACCAGTCCGACAGAACGGGAGCCCCGCACGCCGCAGCCTCGAACAATCGGCCCGAAGGACAGTACCCCATCCGCGCCATGGCCACGCGCGTTATGTTCAGATTCAACCGGCTTGAACAATAGAACCGAGAGTGCTCCGAAGGCTGAACGTGACTGATGTACTTCATGTTGCTCGTCCACGGAAAGTTTTGCGGATACTGCGAGCCAGCCAAAAAGAACTGATGGTCCTGCAGCCGCCTCGCGGGCTCGATGAACAGCTGCTCCAGCTTCTGCTGGCGATCCGCCGCATAAGTTCCCAGATACGAGAACGACGCACTGTAAGCCTTCGACCGCGGAACAGGGCGATGTATCTCGGGATCCACACTGCCGTAAAGCGGAGCGACCGCCCGCGCCCCGAGCTTCTCCTGCAGCTCCGTCAGCGCCGCCCCCCCCGTATAGCTCAGCACCAGATCGTAATCCCGCAGGCCGCGCGGTCCTATATAGTCGACGCGTTCCCCTGCCTCCAGAGCCGCCAGCGTAACCGGTGTGTCCAGGTCATAGAACACCCGCATGCACCGCGTCTGCTCCGTCAACATCTCAGTAGCCGCCAGCGCATCCGGGCAATACGAAGTGACGATCGCAACATCCGCATCTTCCAGTTCCCCCAGCGCCCGAGCTCGCGCCTGCTCCCACTCCGGATACAGAACCAGCTCGCCCCCAGCGATTTCTGTTACATCGCGCGTTTGGGCATAGTAGGAAACATCGCGCTCGAAGAAAAAAGGCCGGTGCCCGCGTTGCGCCAGAGCCCGGCAGAGACCCCGCCACAACGTTGCATGTCCGTTTCCCCACGCTGAGCTAATCGTCAGGCCAAATATAACCAGCTTCACCCTTTGTAGAGCCGGAACCTTGTATTCAGGTACAAAGGATATGCAAAACATTGGCCCCGCTTGTGCTGCGAATTACTCAGTGCCAGTGCAAACGTGCATCATTGACAACCTGTATGCCCTGCAACGACTCCAGCCGGACTGGATGGAACTGCATACCCTCGATCACCGCGGCACACCTTTTCAGTCACCCTCCTGGCTCATTCCCTGGTGGGAAGCCTTTGGCAGCGGAGGCCTGTTCACCCTCGCTGTCTTTGACGGCAGCGCACTGGTCGGCCTCGCGCCCCTCTTCATCCACCCGTGGCAGGGCCGCCGTCAGGTAACGCTGCTCGGCAATGGCCTCTCTGACCGGCTGGGGCTTCTCGTACGGCCGGGCTGCGAGGAGGCAGTCCTGCACGCCGTCTTCGCTGCTCTGCTCGAAGTTCAGGACCACTGGGACCTCTGCGACTTCCGCGACCTCAACGCCGCCGACCCCCTGCTCACGCACGCCCCGCCCCCCGGGCTGCGTATCTCATCCGAAGACCTGTCGCCCTGTCTCGCCATTCGCCTGCCCGCAACTGCCGAAGCCTTCGACGCCTCGCTCGCCTCCGCGGTCCGAAGAAACCTCCGCCATTACCGGCGCGACTTCCACGCTCATGGCCCCCTGTCTTTTGAAACCATCTCCGGCCGGCACGGCTTCGATGAAGCCTTCGCCGCGCTCCTGCGCTTCCACAAGCTGCGTCGACACGACGACGGTTCCTTCACCCCGGACGAAGAAGCTTTCCATCTCTCCGCTGCGCGCCTCGAACTGGAGGCCGGCGGTACGCGGCTCTGCGTCCTGCGCTCCGGCGATGCCATCTGCGCTCTGATTTACGGTCTGGTCCGGCGCGATCGTTTCTACGCCTGCCTCGGCGCCTTCAATCCCGATTTCGCAGACTTCCGTCCCGGCTGGCTCATCCTCGACTTCGCCGTGAAATCCGCGATCGCTGAGGGCCTGACCTGGTTCGATTTCCTCCGTGGCGACGAAGAGTACAAAAAGCTCTGGCGCGCGGAACCCTATATGACGAGGCGACTCTTTTTATGGCATCAGTGAAAACTCAACCTGCGGTCGACACCGACCGCTATCACGACTACGATCCTTTCGCATGGCTCTACTCGCACTACTGGGGCGCTGAGTACCACGAGCAGATCCTGCCAGCTCTCGACCGCGCAGTGTTGGGACGTCTGGCGCGAAATGCAAAGATCCTGGATCTCTGCTGTGGAGACGGTCGCCTCGCCGCCCGGCTTACCCAGCGCGGCTACGTGGTGACGGGTGTCGACGGCTCCCCGGACATGCTGGAAATCGCGCGCAGGAACGCGCCCTCCGCGCGATTCGTTCTCGGCGACGCCCGGCAGCTTCGTATTCCGGGTGAGTTTGAGGCAGTAGTCTCCACCTTCGACAGCCTGAACCATGTCCTGAAGGCAGACGAGCTCCGCGCCGTCTTCCGAGGAGTGCACCAGTTGCTCGCAAAAGATGGCTCCTTCGTCTTCGACCTCAATCGGGAAGAGGCCTACGTCGAACTCTGGCCGCAAACCTTCCCGCTGGTGCGGCCGGACGTAGTGACCGTCAACCAAAGCGACTACGACCGAAAGCAGGGCCTCGCCACCTGCCGGATCGTTCAGTTCCGAAACACGGCCGCCGGCTGGCAGCGTTCCGACTTCACCCTAACGCAGCGCCACCACCCCCGCGCCGCCGTCATCTCAGCACTGCAGCAGGCCGGCTTCACCAGCGTCGATAGCTTCGACGCCGACGCCGACCTCGGCATGAAAGGCCAAATCGGACGGTACCGGACCTTCTACCTCGCCCAGAAATAATCGAGAACGTCGTGTCGTCCCGCACCGCCAGTTCTCGTGAAACCGTGATACTTTCCTCTGAATGATTCACTCGCTTTGGCTCCTCGTCACTGCAGCCTCCCTGCTTGCCGCGGGCTCCGTGAGCCTGCACGCTCAGTCATTGAGAATCAGCTGGGTCGGTCAGTCCTGCTTCTACATCCAGACCTAGGACGGCTCTGCCGCCGTCGTCACTGACCCGCCCGCCGCCAGCGTCGGATACGCGCTGCCGGATACCTCGGCCAACGCCGTGACCATCTCTCACAACCACACGGACCATAACTTCTCTCAGGGAGTGAAAGGCACGTTCACTCTCGTCGACGGGCGCCCCGTCACCGCGCGCACCGAAGTCACCGCTGCCGGTCTTGCGTTCGTCCAAATCCCCGGCTTCCACGACAACACGAACGGCTCCGCCCGCGGCCCCAACACTCTTGTCCGCTGGACCCAGGCCCGGACTCCGGCTCGCGCTCGTAAGGCCTTCGTTCTGTTCAGGGAGGGCCGCCATAAAGCCGCGTTGAATTTCGGAGCTTGCTTCACTTACGCATTGGCGAAAGCCTGCCGCGAACCCCTCCTCTTCAAGGGCCTCGACTTCATCCACACAGACCTTCAGGATGCGGCCGCGCTTGACGAAGCCCGCACTTAACGGCTCCCAATCTCAGCGTGTGGGAAACGAGACATCCCAAGCCCGCCCGGTCACGGGGGTCCTTCTATTTACGCAACCAAATCAACCACTTAAGCTTTCGGGGCGAGCATCCTGAACATGCGACGCGTTCAACTTAGATTAGGACAACCTTTCTCCGCACGAAATGCAAACGATCGCCGCATCCCCGAGCCCCCACAGCACGCAATTCATCCCTGCATCCGGACACGATCACCAGAAAAACAGGCTTTCCCAAAACGAACCCACGGATCTCTATCAAACAAAAATAGCTTCAGGAAGGCGGCCGATTTGCCCCCCACTTGCACCCCAAAACTACCCCTTTTTTACCCTTTGTTTACCCCCGAATTACCCCCATCGAACCCGGGTACCAGGGGCTACAACCTACTCCGTGCTGGCAATCTGCAGCAAAACTTCCTCCGCCTGCTCCGCCGTGAAACTCCCCACCTTCGCCGAATGGTTCATCGAGCAGAATTTCGGTCCGCACATCGAACAGAACGCCGCATCCTTAAAGCCCTCTTCCGGCAAAGTCTCGTCATGCATCGCCCGCGCCGTCTCCGGATCGATCGACAACTCGAACTGCCGGTTCCAGTCGAAGCTGTACCTGGCCCGCGACAACTCGTCGTCACGGTCCCGTGCGCCCGGCCTCTTGCGCGCAATGTCAGCCGCATGCGCCGCAATCTTGTAAGCGATAATGCCCTGCTTCACATCTTCGCGGTTCGGCAGCCCCAGGTGCTCCTTCGGCGTCACATAGCAAAGCATCGACGCGCCATGCCAGCCGATCATCGCCGCCCCGATCGCCGACGTAATGTGGTCGTAACCCGGCGCAATATCCGTCACCAGCGGCCCAAGCGTGTAGAACGGAGCCTCATGGCACAGCTCGCGCTCTTTGATCACCTGCATCTCGATCTCGTCCAGCGGAATGTGCCCCGGGCCTTCGATCATCACCTGAACGTCGTATGCCCAGGCCTTCTTCGTCAGTTCACCCAGCGTCTTCAGTTCGGCAAACTGCGCCGCATCCGAAGCATCCGCAAGGCAGCCTGGCCGCAACCCGTCGCCCAGCGAATAGCTGACGTCATGCTTCGCCAGAATCTTGCTGATCGCATCGAAATTCTCGTACAGGAAGTTCTGCTTGTGGTTCTTCACCATCCACTCAGCCAGAATCGCCCCGCCGCGGCTCACAATGCCGGTGATGCGCTTCGACGTCAGCGGAACATACTGGATCAGCACGCCCGCATGGATCGTCATATAATCGACGCCCTGCTCGGCCTGCTCCTCGATCACTTCCAGCATCACGTTGATGTTGAGGTCTTCCACCCGGCGCACCCGCGACAGCGCCTCGTAAATCGGCACCGTGCCGATCGGCACCGGCGAGTTCTTGATGATCGCCTGCCGGATCTCCGGAATGTTGCCGCCCGTCGACAGATCCATCACGGTATCCGCGCCAAACTTCACTGCGTACTCCAGCTTGTCCAGCTCATCCGCAATGTTCGACGTCGTCGCCGAATTGCCGATGTTGGCGTTGATCTTGCATCTCGAAGCAATCCCGATCGCCATCGGCTCCAGGTTGACGTGGTTCACGTTCGCCGGGATGATCATCCGGCCCCGCGCCACCTCGTCTCGAATCAGCTCCGGCGTGATCTTCTCCCGCTGAGCAATGAACTGCATCTCTTCAGTGATCAGACCCTTGCGGGCATAATGCATCTGGGTCCGGTTCGTATCGGACGATCGTTTCGCTACCCACTCGCTTCGCATCTGGTACTCAGTTTATCGCGACTGCGACCGCACCCCCGCGCAACTCGTTATACTCAAGGCTTGCGACGGACCGTTTTCGCACTCTTTCTGGCTCTTCAGCTCGCCCAGGCGGCCGACTCGACCGAGTTCGCCGCGCGCCGCGCAAAGCTCCGCAAGGCCCTCCCCGACGGCGCTCTCGTCCTCTTTGGCGCGAAAGAATCCGAAGACCTTCACGAAGGTTTCTACCAGGAAACCAACTTCTACTACCTCACCGGCTGGGAAGAACCCGGCGCCATCCTCATCATGACGCCCGACGTCGAGAAGGACGAGCCAGCCCTGCAGCAACGCGCCCGCCTCCCCCGCGAAATCCTTCTGCTGCCGCAGCGCGTCCCCAGTAAGGAACAGTGGACCGGACGCAAGCTCGGTCCCTCTGACTCGTCAGCCGTTAAAGCAACCGGCTTCGAGACCGTGATGCCCGCCGAGCGTTTCGAGTCCCAGCTCCGTATTCTGCTCGAAGCGTATCCCGATCTCTACGCGCTCCCCTCCGCCAACCCGGCCCTCTCGCGCCTTGCTCCCCTTCGTCGGATCATCGACACCAGTGACGAGATCAACAAGCTCCGGATGCGCAAGTCGCCCCTCGAGATCGAATCCCTCCAGCGCGCCACCGATGCGTCCATGGAAGCGCACCGTGCCGCCTGGCGCATCCTGAAGCCTGGCCTCGTCGAATACGAAGTCGCCGCTGTTATGGTCGGCAGCTACATGATGGATGGCTGCCGCCGCAGTGCCTACGCGCCCATCGTCGGCTCCGGCCCCAACTCCACCGTCCTCCACTACTCCCGTAACTCGCGACGCATGGATTCCGGCGAAGTCACCGTGATGGACGTCGCCGGTGAATGCGCCAACTACGCCAGCGACATCACCCGCACCGTGCCCGTCAACGGCAAGTTCACGCCCCGTCAGCGCGAGATCTATGACATCGTGCTCGGTGCGCAGAAAGCCGCCATTGCCGCCGCAAAGCCCGGCATGACCATCGCGAAGACCACGCCCAACAGTCTCTACAAAGTCGCACTGAACTACATCGACACCCACGGCAAAGACCTCCACGGCCAGCCCCTCGGCAAGTACTTCACGCACGGCCTCTCCCATCATCTCGGCCTTGACGTCCATGATGCCTCAGACAACAAGGAACCCCTCGAAGCCGGCATGGTCATCACCATCGAGCCCGGCATCTACATCCCGGAAGAGAACATCGGAATCCGCATCGAAGACGTGGTGCTGATTACGGAGAAGGGCGCGAAGGTTCTCAGCGAGGCACTGCCCCGCGAGCCCGACGATCTCGAACGTGCGCTGGCATCTAAGAAATAGCGGCCTCGGCACAGGAGCATTCCTGTGTGCCGCCTCCGCCATCCTGGCCCTCGCGCTCAGCTGGACCTCACTCGGCCGCCAGTTCGATAACTATGCCTATGACTTCCTCTTCCGGCTCCAGCAGCCCGCGCCCTGGCAGACGAGTTCCGTCATCCTCGCCATCGACGAGGCGACCATGGGTACCTACGGCGGCAACAACGGCATCCGAGGTGCCCTCGAGAGCGGTCTTCGGCACATCAGCGAAGCACGGCCCGCCTCCGTGGCCGTCGATATCATCCTCGGTGATGCCACCACTGAGGCCGCCGACAGCCGCCTCGAACAAGCCTTCGCTGCCACCCCGAATCTCGTCCTCGCCAGCTACCTTCTTCGCGACGGCACCTGGGCCGACCCCATCCCGCGCTTCAGCCGACACGCCGCCGCCATCGGTCACGTTCACGCCAACTTCGACAAGTTCGACTCCGTCTACCGAGATGCGCCCCTGATGAAAGTCGGTGGGCACACCCGCCGCTGGGCCCTCCCTCTCGAAGCCTTCCGCCTCGCCACCAGAGGCGAGATCGTCGAGTCGCCTGACGACCTGCTCATCAGCAATGTCCGCATCCCCTCGCCACTTCACGACGAGTACCTCGACGGCCGCACCCTCCGCATTCGCTACCCCCCCGTCGCGATGGACGGCATTCCGCGCATCTCCGTCGCCCAACTGGATGCGAACCCCGCGCTCGCCCAACGCTTTGCCGGTAAGGTCATCTTCGCAGGAGTCACCGCCCAGGGCCTCGGCGACCGCTGGGTGACGCCTTATTCCAATGCGCGCGATATGCCCGGCATCGAGATGAATGCCAGCCTCTACGAGACGCTCGCCCAGCGCCGCTTCCTGGTCGATGCCTCCTGGGTCGCCGTCGGCGCAACCTGTTTCGGGTTCGCAGCCGCCGCCGCGCTCGCCTTCTACTTCAGCTCCGGCTGGCCCGCCAACCTGGCCGCGCTCGCCGTGGTCATCGGCTCTCAACTGCTCCCGGCGTTTGCGTTCTCTCAGTCGGTGGTCTGGGCCTGGCTCCCCGGTACCCTGGCAGCTCTTCTCTCGGTCACCGCCGCCGCGGGCTGGCGGCACTTCATCGTCCGGCAGAACCTCGACCGGGCCGAACACGAGCGCACACGCTACCAGAAGGCCATGCAGTTCGTCACCCACGAAATGCGGACCCCGCTGACCGCCATCCAGGGCTCCAGCGAACTCCTCGGGCGCTACGCGCAGATGCCCGAGGACAAGCGAAAGCAGATGGCCGAACTCATCAACTCCGAGTCCAAACGCCTCGCCCGCATGATCGAGACCTTCCTCAGTGCCGAGCGTCTCTCCGCCGGCGAGATGGAGATGAAACACGAGCGCTTCTCCCTCCCCGAACTGGTGGACGCCTGCACCACCCGGGCCCGGGCCTTCGCTGACCGCAAACAGATCCGCATCGAACTCGGCAACCTGCCCCCCCGCGACCTCATCGGCGATCGCGAACTCATGGAATACGCCGTCTATAACCTGATGACCAATGCGGTGAAGTATTCCCCGTCTGCCACAGTCGTAAAGGTCTTCAGCGAAGATGAAAGAGGCGACCGCGTGCGCCTCTCGGTTGTCGACGAGGGCATCGGGATGGATAAGAAGGAAGTGGGCCGCATCTTCGAAAAGTTCTATCGGACCAAACGCGCCGAACAATCGGGCGAACAGGGTACCGGCATCGGCTTGTCCATAGTCGAACAGATTGTGACGCAGCACGGCGGCGTCATCGAAGTAGAATCGGAATCCGGCAAAGGTTCACGTTTCACGCTGATTCTCAAACGGGCCAAATGAACGAACCGCAAACATTCACGGAACCGATCCTCGTCGTCGAAGATGACGCCGCCGTTCGCGCCACCATTGTCATGTTCCTGGAAATGGAGGGCTTCAAAGTCGAGGCCGTCACCAACACCAAAGACGCCCTCGATCGCATCGCAACGCGCACCTGGCCCATCGTCATCACCGATATCTATATCGATGACCGCACCGGGCTCGATGTCCTCGTCGCGGCCAAACAGCGCGACCCTAACTGCAGCGTCATCCTCATGACGGCGCGCGGCACCGTTGAAACCGTGATGACCGCAACCCGCCACGGCGCGTTCGATTACCTCGCAAAACCGTTCGAGCTCGACACCCTCCTCGAAGCCGTGAAGCGCGCCATCCAGTCCCGCGTGCCCATGGATGACGAGGTCGAAGCCGAAGACCTCCCCGAAAGCGATATGATCGGGCACTCCTCGCGCATGATCGACATCTACAAGACGGTCTCGCTCGTAGCCCCCACCGATGCCAGCGTCCTTATCGAAGGCGAAACCGGCACCGGCAAGGAACTGGTCGCGCGCATGATTCATCGCTTCAGCCACCGCTCGCCCAACCCCTTCGTGCCGGTCGACTGCGGCGCCATCCCCGCCCAGCTTCTCGAAAGCGAACTCTTCGGCGCGATGAAAGGCGCCTTCACGGGGGCCGACCGCGACCGCATCGGCGTGCTTGAATCCGCCAATCGAGGCACCGTGTTCCTCGACGAAATCGGCGAGATCGACTCTGCCTTCCAGGTGAAACTCTTGCGCTTCATGCAGGAGCGTGAGATCCGCGCCGTCGGCTCCTCACGCGAGAAGAAGGTCGATGTTCGTGTGGTCGCTGCCACCAATCGCAACCTGCAGAAGATGGTGGAAGAAGGCAAGTTTCGCGAAGACCTCTGGTTCCGTATGAACGTCGTACGCATCGAACTGCCGCCGCTGCGCGATCGCCGAGGCGACGTCCCGCATCTTGCACACTTCTTCCTCAGCAAGTACAACGACCGCTATAACCGCAGTGTGAAGATGACCGAGAGCGGACTCAAAGCTCTCGCCGAATTCACGTGGCCCGGCAACGTCCGCCAACTGCAACACCTCGTCGAACGTCTGACCATCCTCGCGCCCAGCGAGCGCATCGACGCCGAAGCGGTTCACGATGCCATCGCCGCCATGGAACCGAAGGACGGCGGAGGCGAAACGCTGGCCGAAACCGAGATGGATCAAATCCGCCGCGTGCTTGCCGCCACAGGTGGCAATAAGAGCCGCGCCGCCGCGATCCTTGGCATCGAGCGCAAGACGCTGTACCGCAAGTTAGAACGCATGAAGCTGTGATGCTGCTAAAATCCCCATCAATGCACCACTTCCGTACAGGCGCTATCACAGACGAGTTTTCCGGCGACATCGCTATCGCAGCCAAAGCGATGCGCGAGATCGGGATGAAGGGGGCCGAGCTTCGCATGATCGACGGTCTCAACATCATGGACCAGACCGATGCCGGCATTGCCCGCATCATGGATGTTCTTGGCGAGAACGGCCTCGAAGTCGTTTCCATCGCCTCGCCCGTCCTGAAATGCACGCTGCCCAATGCACCTGAAGTGGACTCCCGTTTTCAGCAGGACCAGTTCAACGCGAAGTACTCCTTCGAAGACCAGCCCCGCCTCGCCGAACGCGCCTTTGAAATCGCGAAGCTCACCGGAGCGAAGATCGTCCGCGTCTTCTCGTACTGGCGCGTCGTGGACCCCGACGCCGTCTTTGAGCGCGTGGTTGATGCCCTCCAGGAACTCGCAGACAAGGCACAGAAGCACGATCTGATCGTCGGTATCGAAAACGAACACGCCTGCAACATCGCCACGGCGCAGGAGACAGCGAAGGTGCTCGCTGCGATCGATCACCAGAACCTCCAGGTCGTCTGGGACCCCGCCAACGCCTACGTCTCGGGCGAGAGGCCGTACCCGAATGGCTACCGCTTACTCGATGTGAAGCGCATCGCTCACATTCACGCCAAAGACTGTACGCTCGACGGCCACAAGCCCGTCTGGGGGCCATTAGGCGAAGGTGACATCGACTGGAAGGGCCAGTTCGAAGCGCTCGCGGCAGACGGCTACACCGGCTTCATCAACCTCGAAACGCACTGGCCCGGCCCCGGTGGCAACAAGTTTGAAGGCAGCGTCATCTGCGGGCGAAACCTCCAGAAGCTAACCGCCGGGTAAAATAGGGTATTCATGATCTCGCGCGCAGAAGCTATCGACATGTTCGAGTCCGATGACCTGATTGGCATTGGTATGGAAGCCGACGCGCTCCGCCGCAAGCTGCATCCGGACGGCGTCGTCAGCTACATCATCGATCGCAACATCAACTACACGAACTTCTGCACCGAGTACTGCAGCTTCTGCGCGTTCTACCGTCCGATGGGCCACAAGGAAGGCTACGTCCTGCCGAAGGAAGTGATCTTCGACAAGATTCAGGAAACCCTCGACCTCGGCGGCACCGGCCTTCTGTTCCAGGGTGGCCTTCATCCCGATCTCAAGATCGAGTGGTACGAAGACCTGCTCCGCTCCATCAAAGCGAAGTTCGACATCTGGTGCCACTGCTTCTCCGCGCCTGAGATCACCAACATCGCTGAAGTCAGCGGCATCTCTCTCCGCGACACCATAGCCCGCCTTCGCGACGCCGGCCTTGACTCGATCCCCGGCGGCGGCGCCGAGATTCTCGATGACGACGTCCGTTATCGCATCAGCCGTTTGAAATGCGGAACGCAGGACTGGATCGACGTCCACCGCATCGCCCATGAGTTAGGCCTGCGGACCACGGCGACGATGATGTTCGGCTGCGGCGAAACCATCGAGCAGCGCATGAATCACTTCGACATCGTGCGGCAGATCCAGGAGGAAACGGGTGGGTTTACCGCTTTCATCCCGTGGTCGTTCCAGCGCGAACTCACCTCGCTCGGCCGCTTCGTCAAAGAAGAGGCCACCGCTGTTGAATACCTGAAAACGCTGGCGGTTTCGCGGATCTACCTCGATAACATCCTCAATATCCAAAGCTCCTGGGTCACCCCCGGCCTGAAGACCTGCCAGGTCGGACTCCGCTTCGGCGGCAACGATGTGGGCAGCATCATGATCGAAGAGAACGTCGTCTCCGCCGCCGGTACGCACCACCAGGCGACGGAAGAAGAGCTCCGCCGCATGATTCGCGATGCCGGCTTTGTTCCGAAGCAGCGCGATACCCTATACCGCACCTACTTCCTCAACTAGGCTTCCTGAATCAACCCCGCGCAACTGGGTACTTCAGCGAATCCATCAGCCATTCGCCGTTCTCACGGACAGCGCCTCGCAGCTTCTCAACCAGTCGCTCTCGCTGCTCATACAGCCGTGGAGCCGTGCGCGGGCCGTGCTTTTCCATCAACGCCTTCACGATGAACGGCATCATCATCGAGTAGTCGCCCGGCAGGCTCTCCGTGGACTGTAGGTAGGTGTCTTTATCGACCTTGCCCCAAGTGACGGCCTCAGCCGGCGGGCACGACGACAGCGACCCATCGGTTACCGGAGCGGTTGTGATCTGGACGTCGAACTCGTAGCCACGGACATCTGGCAACCCAAGGACCTGCCCTAAAGCCGGCTCCGGCTGCAGGTTGTAGTTCTTCGGAACGCCGCCGCCCAAAATGAGGGTGGCAATCGCTTTAGCGTCACTCTCGAACAATCCCCAGAAGTGGTACGCGCACGCTTCGAAAACTTCCGCATGCAGATCCAGATCAAAGGAATATTCAGGGATCAGACCCGCCTCCTTCATCGCCCAAAGCTTCATGGAATTCAGGAACACGCTGCCATCCGCGGGCGCACCCACGAACACCGGGATGCCCAGCTTCTGGCACGTCGAAAGTAAGCCCGGCTCCACGCCGTTCCGCTTTTCCTGATCGCCATAGAACGCGCCGAGGCGATTGCGCAGTTCCGTCCCCGTCATGCGCCGCTGGAACTCCGGACGCCGCAGCATCGCCGAGAGGAACTTATCCTGATCCAGCAGCACTTCCTCATCGAAGCCCATATCCGTCACTCGGATGACCTTCTCATCGCGCAGCGCACCGTCGTCGCCGTGAATCGGCACTTCGTAGATCGGATCCTTCGTATGCGCGTTCAGCGAGCGGTGGCCATCGTGATAGCAGACCGCGTCGGTCGTGCTGACGTACGCCACCCAGCCCGTTTCCAGCAGCGGAATCAGCCAGGCCTGATGCTGACCTGACACCGTTATCGGCCCCGCAATCGACATCGTGATCGGGCAGCCCTGCGCGATGGCCCTATCGAGAATGCTGTACACGCGGCGCAGAATGGCACCACCGAAAGCGGGCAGGCAATGCTCAAAGATCTCGTGGACGGAATTGCACTGGTCGACGCGGCGCACGCGCACCGGTTTGCGGGTCTGTTGACTCATTCACTACGAGTTTCGCACCCGAGCCCGCAGTTACTCGATGCGGAAATCCCACACACGCGCGTCGGCCTTGCCCTCGTTGTACTCGATCACCGCGTATTCGCCCCTGGCCAGCGGCTGCTGTGGCCAGATCTTCATCAGGCCGCTCTCCGTCATCTGCTTCGTGAACACCTTGACCAGCTCGCGTTCCTCAGTCAGTTCCTTGGTCACAGGCTCCACGGTGATCTTCTCAACCACGCGGGCACCCTTGCCCGGTGTCAGCTTCACCAGTCCGAAGCTGTCCTCCAGGGACAACTGCAGATAGAACTCCGGATGATCATTCGGCATCACGTTCGTGGACTGTTCGCCGGCCAGTTCCATGTATGATATTCCCGCTACCATCGGTCCGGGAGTAACCATCTTCAGCAGTTTTCGCGACTTCGGATTCCGCATCGTCCAGTCGCCGAGCTTCAAAATGCGCAACTGGTCGTTCTCGATCATGTAGACGCCGGGGTCCATCGGGATTCGCCGGATTTCCGCCCGCTCGGCCTTAACGGCGTCCTCTTCCTCCTTCACCTCGCGCGCCTGTTTAGCAAATGACTCGACGCGCGCCTTCGTCTCAGCTTCGGTCTTCTTCAGATCAACCAGAGACGACGGGATCTCCTCCCAGTCGCTCCGCTCCACGCTGTAGTAACGGACACGGTCCTCTTCGACCTTGTACTCGCGAATCACCTGGAACGTACCGTCTTTCAGGTACAGCTTCAGGTTCGCGGCAGCAAGGGTTGTGGCCAGCAGCACGGCAAGGAGGATCGCGCGACGCATCATACTGCCTCTATTTTAGGCGGTTCCTATAATGGTGTTGCATGAATTATCGGAAACTGGGCCGTACTGGCCTCGACGTGAGTGAAGTGGGCTACGGCGCCTGGGGTATCAGCGGCAAGCAGTGGATCGGTGCGACCGATGATGCGTCGCTGAACGCTCTGCGCGCTGCGATGGACGGCGGACTCAACTTCATCGACACTGCGCTGGCCTATGGCGAGGGCAAGAGCGAAGAACTGGTGGGCCAGGCAGTGCGCGCATCCGGCCGGACCATTCATATCGCCACGAAAGTGCCGCCGATGAATCGCCGCTGGCCGGCGCAGCCCGGCGTCGGCATCGACGAAGTGTTCCCGCACGACTACATCGTGCAGTCGACCGAGACCAGCCTTCGCAACCTCAAGATGGAGCAGGTCGACCTGCAGCAACTTCACGTCTGGAATCCGGAGTGGCTGGAGCGCGACGAATGGAAGCGCGGCTTCGAGACCATCAAAGCCAAGGGCTACACGCGCTTCGTGGGGATCTCGATCAACGACCATCAGCCGGACTCCGCTCTCGGCATCATCGAGACCGGCCTGATCGACACGGTTCAGGTGATCCACAATGTCTTCGACCAGTCACCTGAGAAGAATCTCTACCCGGCCTGCATCAAGCACAATATCGGCGTGCTGGCCCGTGTGCCGTTCGACGAAGGCGGGCTAACCGGCCGCATCGAAGAGACCACCGAATTCCCTGAAGGCGACTTCCGCGCGTTCTACTTCCGTGACGACCGCAAGAGGCAGATTGTCGAGCGCCTCGATGCTATCGTTCGCGACCTCGGCCTTTCCAGCCGGGCGTCTGTTCCTTCAAAAGCGCTTCGCTACATTCTGTCGCACCCTGCCGTTTCTACTGTGATTCCGGGCATGCGATCCATGTCGAGCGTGGAAGCCAATCTGGCTGCATCGGATGCAGGCGCGCTCAGTGACGCCGAACTGGCCATCCTGCATAAGCACGCCTGGGATCGTAACTTCTACCTTTAGGTTTCACCAGCCGTGGGCGGTGTACCAGATGGTTCTGACGGTTTCATCCGTCAGCGTCAGGAACACCGTCCAGCGGTTGAGCCAACTACCTAGCAGCTTGCGGGCGTCGGGGTAGGGCAGACCAGTGGCGGCGACTCCGGCCCTCTGGAATGCCCGTAAGGCGCGGCGGGAGTGGTAATCGCTGGTCAGCACCACAACCCGGCCGGGCTTCGGCCCGAGCAATTTCTCCACTTCGAGCGCGTTCTCCCGCGTCGTGTTCGACTTGTTCTCCACAACGATGACATCGCGCGGAACACCGTGGGTGGCGAGGAAGTCCGCCATGAGCGGCGCGATGTCTTTACCGCTGACCACTACACGTTTGAATTGCCCTGTTCGCCATACGAGTGCGCCGTAGAAACTGCGCCAGTAAGAGTGAATGCCCAATGTGTCCGGCGCATACGATTCATTGCCGAGCACCACGAGAACGTCGCCGGAATCCGGTCCCCATGAACTCGCCAGCGCGTTGGTCCACCAGCGAAGTACGGGTGTAAGGGTGACCAACAGCAAGATAAACCCTGGTACCGCAGCCACGCGGGAGAGCCAGCGGAGGCTACTTCTCAACGGCGCCCCGGTCGTTGAGCGCCCAGTCCTGGAACGACCCGTCGTACAGCATCACCGGATTGCCCAGCAGCCTGGCGCCAAGTATCACCGCGGTCGCCTGCTGGCCGATGTGGCAGTAGGTCACTACCGTGTCCCCGGGCTTGATTCCAGCATCCTGAAAGTCCTGCCTGATTTGCTTTTCATTCACCATGCCGCCGGCGTCGAGCATGGACGTGTACGGGACGTTGATGGCCCCGGGGATGTGGCCGTTCTTGCCCTGCGCCGCCTCCGTACCGTTATAGAAAGTCGGAGCCCGCGCGTCGATCAGCTTGTGCCCGGGCCGTTGCGCGAGAGACTGGACAAATGCCGCGTCGGCGACGATATCCTGTGCCGGACGCGCCGTGAGTTTCCCGGTAACTATGGACGGGAGAGCGGAAGTCACCGGTCTCTTCTCATCCATCCACGCTTTGAGGCCGCCGTTCAGGACCGAGGTGCGATCGCCCAGACCCAAGTATTGCAGCGTGAACACCACTCTGGTCATCGTCTGAAACGAAGTATCGAGACCCGTGTAGGTCACGACACGGCTATCGTCAGAGATACCGAGTTCCGCAAACTTCACTCGAAGCTGCTCGGGCGGTGGCAACTCCAGTGTCAGGCCTTTGCCGCCCGGGTTTGCGGGCAGTGAAATGTCCTGGAGGGTGATGAAGCGAGCTCCGGCGATATGACCAACGGCGTACTCCTCCGCCCTGCCAACGTGCAGGAGGACCAGATTCGGATCGGCCAACTGTCTCGCCAGCGCCTCGGTGGAGATCAGCAGAGGCTGAGCTTGCTGGGCAAGCAAGGCGGGCGCGAGGACACCGCAGATCATCAGAACGAATAGCAGCTTCATTGACCGTATTATCCGGCATGTCACGACAGCCTCGCAAAGGAGGCTTTTCATGTATGGCCGGGAGCGGAACGGAGCAGGTTAGCCTTCGAGTGGCGACGTGCCGCGCTCGCATCGGAATCCGGAGAGATGTACCAGATCGCTAAGCTCTTGCCATCCGTGCCATGCACGAAGAGGGGCCATCATCGAGATAACCAGATAAGGTACCAGGCAGTAGCCGCCCTGGGCGACGGATTCCCGAACGGCTTTCGCAGCGGCTTCCATGTCATTGCGGCCGGTGTGGACGAAAGCGGCTAACAGCGGGCTGACGAGCCCATCCGAGGAAAGGCATGCTAAGCGGGCCAGGATCGCCTCGGCTGCGGCGTCCTGACCCAGCTTTGCGAGTACATGTCCCTTGACCGCCAACATCATGGGACTTCCTCCGAACTTTTCTATGGCCAGTTCAAGTCGGCTCAGGGCGCCCTGGTGCTGTCCAGTCGCGGTGAGCGCCATGGCCTGATGGTAGTAGTTCAGGCTGAAGTCAGGGTCCGCTTCAATGGCGTCCTGAAACAGGTCGATGGCTTCAGATGGAAACCCACAGTAATCTTCGAGGACCGCAAGACGGAAGCGAAAAACCGGTGACAGGGGATCCAGTTGAAGAGCATGCCGGGTCATGCGCAAGGCATCTTCCCGCGTGCCAGCAGCCATCAGGGCGGCTATGTAGAGAGAACAACACCAGAGGTTGGAAGGCTCGGCCTCGACAGCGGTCTGCAGCAGGCGAAGACTGTCGCTGAAGCCGCCTTCAAAACAGACACTGACCAGAGCTGTCGCGCTCCTCGCGTCAGCGCTGTCCGGGTCAATAGCCGTGCACTCGGCGGCCAGTTGGCGAGCGCGCTGTTCGAGAGGAGCCATCTCGAAGCCCCACATTCCTCGGACCCACATCGTCTCGAGAAGACCGATCCGCGGCCGAAGGAACTGTGCATCTTCCGATATCGCCTGTTCGAACAGATCGATCGCCTGACGCACGCTGTCGGAATCCCGACGTCCGAAAAGCCGGGTGGCCTGCAAGTAGTGAAGGTATGCACCCGAATGCGGAACCCGGGCCAGAGTGGCATCCGCTCCCGTACTCGGCTCGCCAATCACCGACAGGCGAATGGCATCCCCGATCCGTTGGCCCATGGTCCCAATCAGCGAAGGGGTGCAGGTCCAGTGCTTATGCCAAAACTCAATCAAACCCTCATTGTGATCGTCTGGACAATGGTACAGAACCGTCTCAATGCGCCAATGCCCCTGATCTTCGCGCAAAGTGCCTCGCAGGAGCCAGTCCGCGCCGACCTGGTGCGCAATCTCCTGAGGCGTCATGCCTTGTGCGTTGAGGCTGAATACCGACGTGCGAGCGAGGACTGCAAGGGACGAATCCGGTCGGAGATGGTAGATCACGTCGTCGGCAAGACCATCGGACAGGGCGGGAGCGTCCGGAGCCGCGGATTCAGTGCGGAAAGGCAGTACAGCGATGCGAGGGACGCTGCCTCCTTGATTTGGAGTGATGACCGCGGTGTAGGAACGCTCCGGTATATCAATGCGAAAGGGGGCTTTGGGATGTGCGTCGTAATAGGATGCAAGGCGCGCTCTCAGCCGGCGCATCTCGACTCTCACGATCGGGTCTGCGGTGGGATCGAACGATTTCGGCCTGCCGAAGACCTCGGTTGCGATACGGTATTGATCAGGCAGGTCACCTGCAGCCGAGACCTTGATCAGAAACCGCAGCAGGCGCCTTAGTTGCGGACTGGTTTTGAAGGCATGGCTTCGCTCCAGTCTTTCAATTTCCGGTTCCACACAGCCCCTTTCCGTAATCCCATTAATTGTACCTAAAAGTACGCACCACCCGTTTTGGTCGGTAGGTCAGCGCCTCCTCACTGAAGTGAGCGAACTGCGAAGCAGGTCAGGGTCAGAGCCCGGTGATTACCTCAGGATTACTTTTGCACCGCTGGCGTATCCAGTAAGCTCGCCAACATGCTTGCTGAAATCTGCCCCCATCCGGGCACTCTCAAGGTCTGGACACACCCGGGTTCGGTGCCGCTGTTTAGAGGCGGGTCATGAATCTAACGCGCCTCATACAGGGCCTCCACGAACAGAGAAGGCGAATCGCCGACGCGATCGGCGTCTTTGAGCGTCTGCAGAAAGAGAACGGACGGTCGGCAGAATCGAGCGAGCGCGTTCAGGTGGCTGAGCGACGACTGCCGTCCCGGGAGACCGCCGGCCCGTTTCGTCGTCAGTCTGTCGCTCAGGGAAACTAGCGGCAGAGACTTGTACCAGTGGGGTTTCTCAGCTGGTAAGGGAAGACCGCTTCCTCAAAACGGAGCTGATCAAGCGCTCACCGGATTCGTTCTAAGCGAATGAAACGAGGTTTCGGGCCGGGAAACCTTTCAAACCACCCAACCCGCCAGCTATTGGCGCTTAAGCACTCGCCCTGAGCAGGCTTTCGGGCGCGCAGCCGCTGCGAACGAAGAAGATGTGATGACCGCGCGGCCTATTCAGGTGACGTGAAGGGATGAACCCGCCTGCCGGCAACCTGGGCAATGGTCAGGCTACGTTCGAGTAACTCGCGTGCGACTTCGTGGCCAGCCACAGCGTTCCCGGTCTCGTTCCAGTGGCCGACAACTGCCTTCTTGCCCTCTGGCCCGTGAAGATACACGTTGTTGTCGGCGGCGTAGCTGGCCATGTAAGGAATCAGAGAGATGACCGAGATCCCGTGTGACGTGCCAAACCGTTCGATGCGATGCTCCATCTCTTCCAGCGAGGACAGGTTCAAGCGGCGCTGAAACGCGAGTCTGGCCGCCTGGTCGGGCTGACTGACTTCACCGCGGTCTGCCAGGACGATCACAAACTCGACGCCGCGGCGGTTGCACTCGGCCTTCATCTCCAGCCATATGGCTTCGCACACTGCCCATGCTTCCTGCGTCTCCGGAACCTCTGGATCCCAGGACACACGAGCGCGGGGATCGAGGCCAACGGATGCCGGTGCCGGACTTTTAAGCGTCCCGGTAATTACTTCGGCGGATCGGCGCCCCGCCATCCGGAGGAGGCTTAGTAGGTAACTTCGGTTGATCAGGTCAGACGCGCGGTCCGTCCAAACCTGGCGCAAACCGCGCGCATTGGGCATATTCCGTGTAAAATCATCCGGCACCAGCTTTCCATTTTCGAGCAGATACACTGGCGAGCCAGTGACCTCCTCGGGAAACAGCTTCCGTGTTGCTTTCATCATCGCCCACGTATCAACCAGGGACACAACGACCTGCGGATGATACTTCCAGGCCTTGTCCTGCATGGTCATGTAGATCTGAGCCACGGAAAATCCGGAACCTCCAAGGTTGACTACGTCTACATTCCAGCCGCGAGGCCGAGCCGCGGCAGACAGGTCCTTGTTCAGGATTGAAACCCAGTTGCGTTCGCGCGGCATCTGGAGACAAATGACTTGGGAACTTCCGATGACGGCAACGCGCAAGGTCCCCGGCGGAGGCGTCAGCGGACGTTCCCGGTCATTCAATCCGTCGCTATTTACACGCGCATACGTTACAAATTCGTCCATCCACCAGCCTTCCGCGTTCGGGCGGACCGTGTGCCCGAGCTTAGGATCGGAAGTGTAGAAAGATCCGGTGAACCGTGTCTGTGTCAGCCCCAGGCCGTACTCGACACCGAGTATTAACACCACCGTGCACATTGCCGCGAGCAAGAGATCTCTAGAAAATCTCATATAAGAACGGCGACCGTTCGCCCCCACTTGTGGCAACCAGCAACGCCAGGCCGACGATGGCTAGAGTCACTGCAGTTGAACGGATCGACCACCTTACCCAGCGCGGCCAGATCAGGTAATGGGCGGCAATGGAAAGATCCGGGCGATATCGTTCGGCCAGTTCCATGACGACGTACCCGGCGACTCCGATTGCCAAGCCTCGCACCCCAGCGTCGGCGATGAGAACGCTCAACCTGCCAACCGAATCGAACGGCCAGGCAGCGAGATGTCCGAGGAACCAGATGGCATCCGGCAGGTTCCGGGCTCGGAAGAACACCTCAGCAATCATGATGAGATGAAACGTCAGCAGCCATCCGAGCGCGCTGGCGATACCATTCCATTCCGGATGGCGTTTGAAGAAGCGGGTGCGGGTGCGCCCGGTAAGTACGTCCACCACCAGGAAGGCGGCGTTCAGCAGTCCGAATACGAGGTAAGTCCACGTAAGTCCGTGCCAAAGCCCAATGGCAGTCATATTCACTGCGATACTAATCCCCAAGCCCAGGTTGCCAGCCCGGCGAGTCGCCATCCGGAGCGGCACAAATACATAGTCGGCCAGCCAACTAGTCAGCGACATGTGCCAGCGGCGCCAAAAGTCCCCAATGCTGGTGGCGGTGAAGGGGCGGTTGAAGTTTTCGGGTCCGCGGATGCCGAAAAGCAGTCCGATGCCGATGGCGATGTCAGTCAGTCCGGAGAAATCAGCATACATCTGTAGCGGAAACAGGTAGAAGCCCACCCACAGGGGAGCGCCGCTGAGCGAAGTGACTTGCGAATATATGGAATTGACGAGCGATGCCAGGTTATCGGCAATAAGCAATTTCTTAATCAGTCCGAAAGCGAGCCGGGAGAGCGCTTCAGCGGTGCTCCCGGGGCGGGTATCGATATCCGCAAAAAATGAGCCAGGCCGCTGGATCGGACCGGCAACGATCTGCGGGAAAAACGCGACGTAGGCGGCGAACTCTAAGAGCGAGGAACTGGCCGGTATTTTACCCCACTCCACGTCAAGAACGTAACTGATGAGCTTGAACGTGTAGTAAGAGATACCTAACGGCATGACCATGCCGGCAATTCCTTTTTCGGGCGTTAGCAGTGCAATCTTGAAAGCACACAGGCAGGTGGCCAACAGAATGGTCACGCCCGTGCCAGCCCCTCCGGCGTGGGAGTCGCCACGTTGCTTGGCTCTTTCCACCCACCGGGCTGCCACGAAGGCGATCAGGGTAAGGGCAGCCAGGAGAAAGGCTGCGCGTGGAAGCCAGGTAAAATAG
>JAOAPO010000633.1 GCA_025462945.1 Bryobacterales bacterium | reverse complement strand
GCGGCTTTGTGCCCCGCGATGACGATCTGATCAGGGAATTGAGATTGGCTGCTGTGACGACTTCACCTTGCGCCGCTTCCGCGAGAACGCCGGGGAGAGCTTCCAGCGGCATCTTCAGGATGGCGGCCATGGCACCCACGCCCGCAGGCACGGCTTCCTGCATGTAGTGCCCGCGTTTACGGACCAGGCGGAGCGCATCGCCGAAGTTCAGACACCCTGCAGCTACCAGCGCGGAGTACTCGCCCAGGCTGTGACCCGCGACATAATCGGGCGCTCCGACTTCGGTTTCAAGGACGGTCCATGCCGCGACGGAAACGGCCAGGAGCGCGGGCTGCGTATTCTCGGTCAGGCGCAACTGTTCGTCGGGACCTGAAAAGCAGAGGGTTGAAATGGAGAAGCCTAGAGCATCGTCAGCCTCTTCGAAACGCAGGCGGGCTGGCTCGAAGTTCTGGGCCAAAGACTGCCCCATGCCGGCAAACTGAGAGCCCTGACCGGGGAAAAGAAATGCAGTTTTCATTGTGTCTATTTGTTATGGCTTCGCCGTTTGCTCGATCGTGACGTTCGAAAACACGGCCGTCTCAAGCGTCCCCGCCACATGCGAGCAAACGCCGAGACCGAGATAGATGGAAGCGCCCAGCGTGATGGGATCAATGGGCCCAAGCTGTGCCAGCGAGCCGCCGGGCTTGCCCGCAAAGACGGTGAAGCGATTCCCTGCCCTCACGATCCGCAGCCGCACGGGTCCTTCCATCTGCGTCGCAATCTGATAGGTCTGTTCGCCGGCTTTACCCCGAAACTGTAGCGATGTCAAACCATTCCCATGCCAGGCCGCGTCGACGTAAGGCGAGCCGCCGTCCAGGCTTTGCCGGAGCATAAGCATGGCTTTCCTTCGCGGAAAAGCACCCGGGCCTTCGAAGCGGACGTCCGCCGTGAATGTGACGTCCCCCGTCAGCTTTTTCCAAACGAAATGGAAATCGTCCGAGGTTCCCCAGACATCGGCGCCCCCGCCTGACACATGGTACTCGCGGTTCGGGCTGACGGCCACACTGCCCCCGGCGGCGTTGCCTACAGCAGCTTCGTCCGTAAATATGCCGCGATCAATGACCGGCGTTTGCGCGGTGAGCGCGAGCATTCCTGAAAGGGCGGCGACCAGAAGGCGGGACATAGCCTCCACAATCTATCAGGCGCGAACGCCGATCTCACGAAGGCAGTGGTCGATCCACATCTTGGTGAGCTTCTCCTGCGCGCCGTTCTGCGAAAGGCGTGTGCGCAGGCTCGCGAAGTCCACATGGTCGAGGGGCTGGTCCTGATTGGAGCACGAGAAGACAACCGTCTCTTCGCCAGTCTGCGGGTTCTTGTGGACCTGCAGGCACTGGGCGCAGATCTCTTTCATCATGCACTGCATGGGTGAATTGATGCTGCCGATGGCATGGTGATCGGGCTTGAGATAGGCCCGCAGCACGGTGTGACGCGCCTGCTGGACGGCTTTCATCATGCCGTCGGAACCGATGGCAATCAGACGGTCCACGCTGCTGAGCGGGATCGCGATATCCGAGAGTTCCCCGCGTGCGTAGGCGACCATGGCTTCCACGATGTTGCCCACAAACGCTACGTCCTGAACGCGCCCGGCGGTAAAGCCCGGAGCTTCATCGCAGACCCAAATGACCATGTCCGCGGCGCGCTCGATCTCTTCCACTTTGTAGCGGTCGATGATCTTCTTGTAGCCCGCGAAGTAGATGACTCGCGAGCCTTCTTCGCGCAGCTTCTGCCCGATAGAGAACAGCACCGCGTTGCCTAAACCGCCGCCGGCCAGCAGCACGGTTTCTTTCGACGGCGTCTCGCTGGGAGTGCCGGTGGGCCCCATCAGAATCACGGGTTCGCCCTTCTTTAGCAGAGCGCAAAGATCCGAGGATCCGCCCATTTCGAGCACGATGGTGGACAGCAGACCCTTTTCATGATCAACAGAAGCGCCGGTGAGCGCGAGGCCTTCCATGCCGAGGACGGTATTCTTCGTCTTCCTTGCAAGGGCCTCGTAGTTCTGCAGCCGATAGAACTGGCCGGGGAGGAAGGCGCGAGCGGCGAGCGGGGCACGAACAACCACTTCCACAATGTTCGGAGTCAGCCGGATCACGTCGTGTACGGTGGCGCGAAGTTCATCGTCAAGCCTGGCAATGACGGCCTCAGGAGTGACCGATGCGGGGACCTTCGCGAGCATCCGCGAAACCACGGGATAGCCCAGCTTGGCGCTCCCCATGGCCTTCACAACGTTGCCGGAGAAGGAGGGATGCAGATCTCCGAAGAAGCTGATGGCGCGCCCATCCGGATGGACGGACATGAGCACCTGGACCACAGCGGGTTTGGGGCTGCGCTCTGGCCGGACCTTCTCGCCGTCTTCACCGAAGGCCTGGAAGTAGCGCCCATCGAGCAGCACGCTGTCGTCCTCGCGGGCGAGAACGGTGTTGGGCTGGGTACCGGCGGCGACCAGGATGGTCTTTGCCGGCAGACTCACAATTTCGTCGGTGGACATGAGCTTGCCTGCGACTTCATCCCAGACGTGCTTGCGGCAGAGGAGCGCGGCAGCAGTTCCGGCAGCATCCACCTCCACTTCCTCCGGAGAGAGGCATTCAGCGAAGCGCACTCCTTCTTCGAAGGCCTTCGAGACCTCTTCGTGATTGAGGGTATAGCTGGGGGCGTCCACCATGCGACGGCGATAGGCCAGGGTGGAACCACCCCAGGAGTTCAGGAGATCCAGATACTGAGGATCGCGACCTTCCGACGCTGCTTTTGCACGCTCGCGGCGCAGGGCACGGGCGTGCCCGATGAACTCCTTCGCCGTGACCGCTTCGTCGGGAGTCCAGTGGGCATGAACGGCAGGCTGACCCAGTTCTTCCACCAGCGCTTCGTAGCGCGTCAGGAACTTCTCAACCTGCACCACGTAGTAGGCGAGGGACTCAGTGGCGGTATCGACGGCCGTCAATCCGCCGCCAATGACAACGATCGGCAACCTGATCTGAAGATTGGCCAGTGAGTCAGATTTCGCGGCACCGGCCAGTTGCAGGGCCATCAGGAAGTCCGAGGCCTGACGCACACCGCGCACCAGACCGTTCTTCATCGGAATCACTGTTGGGCGACCGGCACCCGCGCAGAGTGCAATGTGATCGAAGCCCAGGCCGAAGGCGCTGTCGATCGTCATGGTGCCGCCGAAGCGGACGCCGCCGTACATGGAGAACTCAGGGCGACGTTCGAGCAGCAGGCGAATCACCTTCAGAAAGTTCTTATTCCAGCGGACCGTGATGCCGTATTCGGCAACGCCGCCGAAGCCGGCCATGACGCGTTCGCCAAGCTTCTCATAAATCTCGGTGATGTCCCGAATGGGCCGGAAACCGACCCGCCTGCCCCACGGATCCACGCCGGAGATATCAGCCGGAAGGGGTTCAATCTTGAGCCCGTCGACGCCGGCGACTGTGTGGCCGTCGTTCATCAGGTGGTGCGAGAGCGTGAAGCCGGCAGGACCGAGACCGACAACCAGAACCTTGCTTCCAGATTTGGCCTTCGGGTACGGACGGTCGAAGTTCAGCGGATTCCAGCGGGTCAGCAGGCTGTAGATCTCAAAGCCCCACGGCAGTTCCAGCACGTCTTTCAGTGTCCTGGTTTCGATCTGCGGAATGTCGACGGGTTCCTGCTTTTGGTAGATGCAGCCCTTCATACAGTCGTTGCAGATGCGATGGCCTGTGGCGGCGCACATGGGGTTGTCGATGATTACCACGGCAAGCGCACCGATAGGCACGCCGTGTTCCTTCACGACGTTCATCTCGGAGATCTTTTCTTCGAGTGGGCAGCCCGCCAGACGAACTCCGAATACGCTTGATTTGAAGGAGCCGTCCTTCTCTTTCAGACCGTGCGAGCAGCTGTCCTTGCCCTGGTTGTGGCACTTGATGCAGTAGTGGGTCTGATCGAGGGCATGCTTCAGATCCGTACCCGCATCGGTGAGCTCGAAGCCTTCGCGATGCCGCCACTGGTCGGGCGCAAATTCGATCTGGTGCAGACCGTGGTGTTCCACGCTCTGGGCAGGCACCAGGTTGAACATATCCAGCTTGTGCGGCATGCGGAAGAGGACGCCGGCGTGGTGCTTTGCCTTGCCGGCCGGGGTCAGAGCGGCCCAGACGGCGTACTGCTGGGCAATGCGCAGATGCTCGGCGTTGGCGGCTTCATCGGCCAGCCAGCGGTCGACGTGTTCCGCGTAGTTCGCTTCGGTTAGTTCCTCATTGAAGAGCGATTCCAGTTCACGGCGGAGCGTGAAGCCATCGAGGGCCGCCGCCTTCTCCGCGTTCTGGCCAGTGAGCGCCTTTTTTTGAACGAACCGGCGCTTGACCGAGTAGAGCGGCGCGAGTTCGTGGTGCTCGTGCTGCAATTCTTTGAGTTCTGCTTCGATACCAAACAGCTTGCCGATGAAATCGTCGAGGTACGGCGCGATTTCGATGATCAGCTCTGAATGCGCCTTGGGTGCCAGCTCGCCGGGGTTGGCGCGTGCCGAAAGCAGCCGTTCGTGAAGCGCAGGCGAGGCTTCCGCCAGCGATTCCAGGAACTTCGCGTCAAGGCGCACAAGGCCGGCGCGCTGGTAGAGGTCCTCAAAAGAGACCCCGAATGACAGAGACAGAGTGTGATTAGCCAAGGTAGCAGTGCGTTTATTCACGGTGGACTTGAGGGAGGCCTGGAGGGCCTGTCTTCTTTATTTTGTCAGACGGGCCATTTTGGGGAGGCGTGACATCGCGAATGCGCTCAGCAGAAGCAGCGCGGGGTCAATCGGATGTTTGTAGCGGGCGTGAGCCAGCGCGACATAGAAGACCAGCGGGAAAACGAGGGGGAATGCCGCGAGCGGGATTACGTGTGGATTCCGTCCTTTCCAGAGCAGGATCAGACCCACGAAGGCAGCCAGCGACACGATCAGGTTGAACGGGATCACGAAGAAAAAGCGGAGGCTGCGGGCCTGGCTGAAGTCGTGGACAAGACTGGCGCTTCCGCCTGACCAGAAGGCGGTGAAACGCTCGACCGAGAGGCGAAGGACGTGAGCCGGGTGCTTCGGGATGTAGTCGAGAGCGAGAGCCTGCTTTTCGCGCATATATTCCATCTCTCCAACTTCGACATAGTGGTCACGCTCGGCCTGATTCGAGATGGGGTGGAGGCGGTCGGGGCTGATGCTGGCGCCCTGCTCGTTGTTGCCAAGCCAGAGGGCGAGTCCGCCAACGGACCGAAGAGGGACGAACTCGTGAAAGACGAGATAGTTACGGATCGCCCACGGGCTGCAGCAGAGCACGGTAACGAGGGCGGCCAGCGCCGGGCGGGCGAAGGTGAAGCCGGGTCGTTGATGAGCGCGGTATTCAGCCCAGCCGAAGAGAAAGGGAAGCAGGGCGACCACGGAGGCGTTGGTCATGAGGGCAGCCCCCCAGAGCAGTCCGTTGAGCGCCCAGTCGCGAAGACGCGTTGAGTCGGCCGCGACGAGAGTGCTCCAGAGCAGGGCGGCAACCAGCAGTGCCGAGAGCGAGCCTTCGAACATGGATTCGTAGGTCAGCAGGATCGCATTGGGGAAGATGGCCCAGAGCCAGGCAGCACCGGCGGCTACGCCCCGGCCAAACATGCGGGAGGCGGCGGCGTAGAGAGGAATGCAGGTCAGGGTGGAGAAGAGGACATTGAGGCCGGCGGCGGCCAGGAATGCCTGAAAGGTATAGAGGCCGAAGAGCTTGAAGATCCCCGCAAGGAGCAGTGGGTAGACGGGCGCCATCCACGCGGTCGGTCCGGTTTCGACGCGAAAGGGTGAAGCGAAGCCGTTGCCAGAGGCGATCGACGCCGCGATGTTACCCGGTTCGAAAAGGAACGGGATCATCCCCAGCGCATGGGTGGGGCGATGCGCGGCATAGTCCCAAAGGAACCAGAGGCGGATGAAGAGAGCAACCAGGAGTATTAGCGGCAGCTTGCGGAATAGAGCCAACTGTCCAGTTTAGGGGCGGTCAGTTACTCCTTGCCGGCGACCACCTGCGCGTGGTTCAGTGCGGACACCAGAGCCACGCCTCCCAGGATGTTGCCAATGAGCGTGGGAACGAAGTAGCCCCCCATGAATGAAAGCCACGTCTTTGCTCCGGTCAGCACCAGGAAGAGCACTTCAGCCGAACCGGCGACGATGTGGGTCAGCCCGGCGAGGCCCACTACATAGGTGAGCGTGACAATAATCGCGAAGCGGCCTGTATTGGTAGCGGCATTCATCCATACGACCATGGCAATGAGCCATCCCGCAAAGACACCCCTGATGATTGCGGCCCCGAAACCTACCTCGGCGGCTTCTTTGGCTAATTCCGCCAAAGCATGCTGCACCTCGGGTTTCAGCACGGGTGTGTTGCCGATGACCCACGCAAACAAGTGCGCACCGGCCAGGTTCGCTGCCAGCACGATAGCCCAGAGGCGCATCACTGCGATCAAGGTTTTCATGTCCCGCCTGGAAAGCAGCGGAATGACCGCGGTCAGCGTGTTTTCTGTAAATAGCTGCTGGCGTCCGATGATCACCAGGAGAAATCCGAAAGGGTAGCCGAGGAACACCACTAGCGGCCGCCAGGACGCGTCTGGCAGGTGAGCCCGGAGGAGCCCTTCCACTACAAAGGACAAGCCCATGGACATGCCCGCCGCGAACCCTGACCAAGCCAGAGCCGGTGCCCGTCGCTCCAGTTCCTCATCGCCATCTTTGCGAATGGCCTCGTGGACCACGAGCGCACTGACCGTGGTCCGTTCTTTGGCGTCGTGCTCCTGCTCCGCATCCAGTTGGGGAGTCGCGTCGTCCATGCACCTGGAGTTTATCGAAATCGCGGTGAATCAGCACTCCGGGATTGGCAGGAAGCAGACGTTGTGTAAACCGAAGTTTCGGAATGCGAAACTGGCTTCGTGATTGAGATCAGGCAACTGGCTGCACAAGATGCTCATGGCTGAATCCGGGCATTGGCGGAGGTTCTTGACGACTGCGTGTATGGCGGCGCCTCGGTGAACTTCATGGCGCCGTACGGCCTCGAAGCAGCTCAGCCGTTCTTCGCGGGGGTCGTGCGCAGCGTGGAACGCGGTGAGCGGATTCTGCTGGCCGCGTTCGAGGGCGAGCGCCTGGTGGGCACGGTGCAGTTGGTGACCGCGATGCCGCCGAATCAGCCGCATCGGGCGGAAGTGGCCAAGCTGCTGGTGCACCGGTCTGCGCGGGGGCAGGGCGTGGCGGCACAGCTGATGACGAGGCTTGAGCAGATCGCCCGGGAACTGGGCAGAACGCTGCTGACGCTCGATACCGTCACCGGGAGCAATGGTGACAGACTGTACAGGCGGCTGGGCTGGACGAGCGCCGGGGTGATCCCGAACTACGCTTTGTTCCCGGACGGAACTCCTTGTGACACAACAATTTTCTGGAAAGAGACCACAGGGTAAACTACCCCTCAGTGCTCCTCGAACTCCGGAATGTTCAGAAGCGATTTGGCGGTGTCACCGCGCTGCGTGACGGCAACCTTTCCGTTGCTGCCGGCGAGGTTCATTTGCTGCTGGGCGAGAACGGCGCAGGCAAATCCACGTTGATGAAGATCGTTGCCGGGATCGTCTCCCGAGACAGCGGCAACATGTTCTGGAACGGGCAAGAGGTCTTCCTTGAGACACCTGCCGAGGCGGCTGCGATCGGGATCGCGATGGTGAATCAGGAGTCGCTGCTCGCTTCTCATCTGACCGTGGCGGAGAACATTTTCCTCGGCCGTGAGAAGAAGCATCCGTTCGGCTGGGTGAAGCGTCGGGCTGCAATCGAAGACGCGCGGCAGCTGATCGAGCAGTATGGCTTTCCGCTTTCGCCCGATGCGCTGGTGGGTTCGCTCAGTCCGGCGGGCCGTCAAATGGTGGAGATCTGCCGGGCGATTCGCCACGGTTCGAGCCTGCTCATTTTCGACGAGCCGACGTCGTCGCTTTCGGACACGGAGACGCAGCAGGTGTTCCGTATTGTTCGCGATCTCAAGTCCCGCGGGATGGGCATCATCTACATCACGCACCGGATGGACGAGCTGCGGCAGATTGGCGATCGCGTGACGGTGCTTCGCGACGGCGGAACGGTGCATACGGGGAACCTCGCTGATATTCCGACGGACCAGCTGATCCGGCACATGGTGGGCCGCGAGGTCGCGCATATCTATGAGCGCGAGCATCTGGAGCCCGGCGAGACGGCGCTGGAGGTCAGGGACCTGCATGTGACAGCTACCCGGCTGCGCAAGATTTCGTTTTGTCTGCGGAAGGGCGAAATCACGGGAATGGCCGGGCTGATCGGCGCGGGCCGGACGGAACTCTGCCGCGCGATCTTCGGTGTGGACGAGCTGGCTTCCGGCGAGATTCTGGTGAACGGCGCGGTGGCTCGGATACGATCGCCGCGAGACGCCGTCCGGGCGGGGATTGCACTGGTTACCGAAGACCGTCAGGTTTCCGGGCTGGCGCTGAGCCTGTCGATCGCGGCGAATATGACGCTGGCCAACGTGGAGCGGATCAGCCGCTTTGGGTTCCTCGATTTCGCTGCACAGAATCGCCTTTGCACAGAGTTGGGGGCGCGGATGAGCCTGAAAGCCTCGTCCACCGCGCAAGGGGCGGGGACGCTGAGCGGGGGCAATCAGCAGAAGGTTGTGATCGCGAAGTGGCTGTTCCGGCAGGCGCAGGTTTTCCTGTTCGATGAGCCCACGCGCGGTATCGACATCGGTGCGAAAGCCGAGGTGTTCGAGCTGATGAGCGAACTTGCACGGCAGGGCGCCGCGATCCTTATGGTGAGTTCGGAACTCGCCGAACTGCAACACGTTGCCGACCGCATCCTGGTGATGCGGCAAGGGCGCATCTCCGGGGAA
The DNA here is from genome assembly GCA_025462945.1 of Bryobacterales bacterium. Lineage (GTDB taxonomy): Bacteria > Acidobacteriota > Terriglobia > Bryobacterales > Bryobacteraceae > BOG-234. The sequence continues at coordinate 45 of JAOAPO010000633.1, read as the reverse complement.
GTACAGCGGGGAGCAAGCCAGGAGCAGATTATGAAGCTTGCCGTA